>NZ_BAAGDE010000005.1:0-161075 GCF_054660795.1 Mycobacterium sp. MUNTM1 | reverse complement strand
CCGTCAGGCGTGTGTTGACTGACAACGGAAACTGTTATCGGTCAAAGGCTTTCGCCGATTCTCTCAGCGCGAAGATCGCCCACAAACGCACCCGCCCGTACCGTCCTCAGACCAACGGGAAAGTCGAGCGGTTCAACCGCACCCTGGCCAGCGAATGGGCCTACGCGCAGACTTACCTGTCTGATGCCGACCGCGCGGCGACCTATCAGGACTGGCTGCACTATTACAATCACCATCGACCCCACACCGGCATCGGCGGAAAAACACCCATCGACCGCCTACGCGTTCACAACCTGCCAGTGAAGAACAACTAGATCGCCAGCGGCGGGATGGCGTTGCGCGGCACCTGGGCCTGCAACGGCCCGCCGAACGCCGGCAGCATCTCGCCGGGGGCGAAGTAGAAGATCAGCTGGTCGTCGGTGATGGCGAAGTTCTGATAGTGCGTCGGGTCATGCCCCGTCGACGGCAGAATCGCGGCGCCCAAAGGGGTTTGGCGCTCCAGGTCACGCTGCACGATCGGGAAGATGGCGTCCAGCGGCGTAGCGCCCGGGGGGAACACGTTGTCGAACGTGATGGGCTGCTTGGTGCCCAGGTTGTAGTTGAACGCCTTGTACCAGATGGACGAGTGCGCTCCCCCGACGTCCTGGAAGAACTTGAGCACGACGCTGCGGGTGTTGTGCGGTGGCTGCCCGGCGAAGCGCTGCTCGGTGGTGGCCTCGAGCTGGTAGGGCTGGTCTCGTCCCCCGGAACTCTGCGCGACGGCGACGAAGCCGTCCCGGTTCTGGGTGACGTAGTCGATCAGCGCCTGCCCGTCCGGATAGTCGGCGGGAAAGGTCATGTTGAGCGTGTAGTTGGAGCCGGTGGCGTGCAGGCGGCACATCTGGCCGTCCTCGACGCTGCCGCCCAGGCTGGCGCACGACGGCGGGTCGGCCGCGGCCGGGCAGCCCACTAAGACCGCCGCCGCGAACAGCGCAGCGGCTACCAGGTAACGCATCGTGGAATTGTCCTCGCAAACTGACCAGGGCCGGTGACCCGGAGAAGTGACGCCGCCAGCGTACCCGGCGCTATCGGGAGGGTCGGCAAACGAACGCCATCGCCCGGCCGGCGCTGCGCGCACCGATGCGGGCGATCACCACCGACAGCGATCGGCTCCCGCGCAACCGCATCCGTTTGCGCAGCGCGTCCGGGTCCACCCGCACGCCGCGGACCAGGATCTCCAGCGAACCGCAGTCCAGCGCCGACAGGGCCTGGCGAAGCCGGCGTTCGTCGAAGACCAGCTGCTCGAGCACCTCGAACCCGCGGTCCGCCGCGGGCAGCCGATCACCGGACAGGTAGGCGATGTCGGGATCGAGCTGCCACAGCCCGTGCCGCGCGCCGTAGTGGCGCACCAGCCCGGCCCGTACCACCGCACCGTCCGGGTCGACGATCCAGCGCCCGACCGGCCGCACCGGGCAGTCGTCGGGATCGGCGTCGGTGAGCTGCTCACCGCGATCCAGCAGGCTCGCCCGCCGGCCCACGCCGGGCCGCGCCAGTCCGGCCGACCACAGGCAGGCTTCCCGCACTGAGCCGCGATGCGACGTCACCTCGATTTCCCCGTCGAAGCCCAGTCGTCGCACCTCCTCGAAATCGATTCCGGGAGCGCACTTTACGACGAATTCCCGGTCGCTGTAGGCGTCGAGCAGCGAGCCCAGGCCGGGCCGGTAGTCCTCGATGCGCGATCGCCGCCGGCCCTCCACCCGCCGGGCCGGGTCGACGACGAGCACGGCGTCGCGGGTGACCGGGCGCAGCGCGTCGGCGCGACAGATCCAGGCCGACTCCCCCACGTTGTGACGCGCCATCGCCAGCCGCACGGGATCGATATCGCTGCCCAGCGCCGCGATCCCGCAGGCGCTCAGCGCGGCGAGCTCGGTGCCGATCGAACAGGTCGCGTCGTGCACGGCGACGCCGCCGTCACCGGCCAGCCGCCTGGCCCGGTGCAGCGCCACCGGCGCCGCGGTGGCCTGCTGCAGCGCCTCGTCGGTGAAGAGCCAGTCCGACGCTCCCAGCTCGCCCAGTTTTTCGGAAGCGCGGCGGCGCAACAGCACCGTCTCCACCAGCACCGCGGCCCGGTCGCCGAATTGGGCACGCGCCGCGGCGACGTCGGCGACCAGGGTGGCGTCGGCCAGTTCGAGTTCGGTGACCGCCGCCAGCGCTGCGACACCCGCGTGCGACCGCAGATAGCCGACGTCCTTTGTGCCGAACCTGATTGCCCGGGTCAGGAGGGTTTGACCCCGGTCACCATCACGTTGTAGAACCAGCCCTTCGGGACCACGCGGCGCCACACGTTGGCGTCCACCCAGCTCAGCGTCTTCCAGCCGTTGAAGGCGAATTTCGCCCAGCCCCAGCCCAGACGCCCGGGCGGCACCGACGCCTCGAATGTCCGCACCGGCCAGCCGAACATCGCGGCGGTGAATTCTTCGCTGACGGTCCGCACCTCGGTGGCACCGGCGTTGGCGGCCATCCGCTCCAGGTCACCCGGGGTGAAGGTGTGCAGGTCGACGATGGCCTCGAGCGCGGCGGCCCGGGAGGATTCATCGAGCTCCGCCTGCGGGCGCCGCCAGCTGCCCAGGCCGGGCAGCTTGGTGACATTGGTGGCGATGCGCCACGTCAGGGTGGACAGCTCGCGGGCGTAAACGTCGCCGGCGCTGGTCGGCTCGCCGGCGAAGACGAACCGGCCGCCCGGCTTGAGCACCCGGATCACCTCGCGCAGTGACAGCTCCACGTCGGGGATGTGGTGCAGCACGGCGTGCCCGACGACCAGGTCGAAGCTGTTGTCCTCGTACGGGATGCCCTCGGCGTCGGCGACCCGGCCGTCGATGTCCAGGCCCAGCGACTGGCCGTTGCGGGTGGCGACCTTGACCATGCCCGGCGACAGGTCGGTCACCGATCCGCGCCGCGCGACCCCGGACTGGATCAGGTTGAGCAGGAAAAACCCTGTGCCGCAGCCCAACTCGAGGGCCCGGTCGTAGGGCAGCTCGCGCAGCACCTCCTCGGGCACGATGGCGTCGAAGCGGCCGCGGGCGTAGTCGATGCAGCGCTGGTCATAGGAGATCGACCACTTGTCGTCGTAAGTCTCGGCCTCCCAGTCGTGGTAGAGCACCTGGGCCAGCTTGCTGTCGTGCCTGGCGGCTTCCACCTGCTCGGCAGTGGCGTGGGGCGTCGGGACGGCGTCGGTCGAACTGGTCATGCAGGGCAGCCTAACGGCCGCCGGGATCCGCCCGATCGCCACCGCCCTGACCAGAGGTGAATACCTCGACATAGCGGCGGCGTTCGGCGGCGAGCCGCTCCGGGCGTTGCAGATCGAACACGTCGTTGATGCCGGCCTTGGCGGCGGCCAGCGCGTGGCGCGGCCCGCCGAGGAAGCGGCGCGCCCACGCGGCGGCGGCGTCGTACACGTCGTCGGGGGCCACCATGTCGTCGATGAGACCCAGCGCCAGGGCCTCCTCGGCGTCGAAGAAGCGGCCACTGAACACCAGCTCCTTGGCCTTGCTCGCGCCGGCCGCCCGGGTCAGGCGGGCCATCGCGTCGCCGCCGGGCACCAGGCAGGCCAGGATCTCGGTCGCGCCGAACTTCACGTTGTCGCCGCTGATCCGCCAGTCGGCGGCCAGTGCCAGGGTGAGCCCGGCGCCCAGCGCGTAGCCGGTGATCGCGGCGACGGTCGGCTTGGGGATCGCGGCCACGGCGTCGACGGCCTCCTGCCGGACCCGCGCCACGCTCTCGGCCTCGGGGCCCCGCAGCGTCCGCAGCTCGGGCATGTCGTCGCCCGCGGAGAAGATCTCGTGGCCGCCGAACAGGATCGCCACGGCGACGTCGTCGCGCCGGCCCAGTTCCTCGGCCGCCGCGATGACCTCCCGGTAAACCTGGCGGGTCATCGCGTTGGTCGGTGGGCGCGACAGCAGCAACATGGCCAGCCCGGCGTCCTGCGAGCCGTCGCTGACCACGACGCTGACGAACTCGCTCAATGCCGCCATCCCAGGCCGCCCGCTTCCCGCGCCCGGTGGTAGCGGTCGGAATCGAAGAACTCGAACACCCAGTTGTCGCCGTGGATCTCCAGGTGCGGCTGCACCGGCACGATCTGGCGTTCGACGGCCAGCACCTCCGCCACGGTCCGCCCGGCCAGCGAGTCCAGCTGCGTCCACGTCGGCGGCAGCAGGAAGCAGCGGCCGGCCTCGAACTCATCGATGGCGGCCCGGGGTGTCATCCAGCCGGCGAGGTCGGATTCGGTGTTCTCGCCGTCGGCGCGCTGCCCCCGCGGCAGCGCGCCCACGAAGAAGTAGGTGTCGTAGCGGCGGGTCCGCTCGGCCTCGGGGGTGACCCAGTTGGCCCACGGCCGCAGCAGATCGGACCGCAGCACGAGGTTTTCCTGGCGCAGAAAGTCGGCGAAGGACAGCGACCGCTCGGCCAGCGCCCGGCGTGCCTCGCCGTACACCGAGGCGTCGCCGACGATACTGTCCGGCGCCGTACGGCCCCTGCCCGCCGGCCCGGCGAACAGCACCCCCGACTCCTCGAACGTCTCGCGGGCGGCGGCGCACACCAGCGCCTCGGCCAGGTCGGGTTCGATGCCGAACCGCTGCGCCCACCACTGCGGCGGCGGGCCGGCCCACGCGATGTCGGCGTTACGGTCGCGGTCGTCGACACCTCCGCCGGGAAACACCACGGTGCCCGCGGCGAACTCCATGTGCGCGTGCCTACGCATCAGGAAGACCGCGATGCCATCGGAGGCCTCGCGGACCAGCATCACGGTCGCGGCCGGCCGTGCGACCAGCGGCGGTTCGTCGGGTGACGTCATAACGGCCTCCGGTGGGCTGCGCGGGTGCGGACACGCCGCGCGAAATAACGCCCGTCGACGACGTCGAGGGCGATCGCTTGGCCGAACGCGGTGGACAGGTTCTCGGCGGTCAGCACGTCGGTCAGCAACCCCGCGGCGACCACCTCGGCCTCCGAGAGCAGCATGCAGTGGCTGAACCCGGGCGGAATCTCCTCGACGTGGTGGGTGACCAGCACCAGGGCCGGCGCGTCGGGGTCGGCGGCCAGGTCGGCCAGCCGGGCGACCAGTTCCTCCCGGCCGCCCAGATCCAGGCCGGCGGCGGGCTCGTCGAGCAGCAGCAGCTCGGGGTCGGTCATCAGCGCGCGGGCGATCAGCACCCGTTTGCGCTCGCCCTCGGACAGCGTGCCGTAGGTGCGGTCCGCGAGGTGCTCGGCGCCCAGGCTCTCCAGCATGTCGATGGCCCGTTGGTAGTCGACGTCCTCGTAGCGCTCCCGCCATCGGCCCAGCACCGCGTAGCCGGCCGAGACGACGAGATCGCGCACCACCTCGTCGGTGGGAATCCGCTGCGCCAACGCCGAGGAGCTGAGCCCGATCCGGGCCCGCAACTCGGTCACGTCGACGCGGCCCAGCCGCTCGCCGAGCACGAAAGCCACGCCGGACGAGGGATGTTCGGCTGCCGCGGCGATCCTCAGCAGCGAGGTTTTGCCTGCGCCGTTGGGCCCGACGATCACCCAGCGTTCGTCGAGCTCGACCGCCCAATCCACGGGCCCGACCAAGACGTTGCCGCCGCGCCGCAGCGACACCTGCCTGAAATCGAGCAGCAGATCGGGGTCGGCTGACTCGCTTCCGTTTTCGGGCACCCGACCATCGTGCCGTACCGCGGCGCTCGAATACCTGCCGGGTCGCCGGGCTTGCGATCGCTACGGGTTGGGCGGAATCTCGACCCGCCGGACCTCGCCGTCGACCGCGTCGGCGGCCTCGATTTCGCCGCGGGTCACACCCAGCAGGAACAGCACGGTGTCCAGATAGGGGTGGCTCAGCGACGCGTCGGCGACCTCGCGCAGCGCCGGCTTGGCGTTGAACGCGATGCCCAATCCGGCCGCGGCCAGCATGTCGATGTCGTTGGCGCCGTCGCCCACGGCGACGGTCTGCGCCATCGGCACCCCGACCTGGTTCGCGAATTCCCTTAGCGCCGTGGCCTTTCCGGCGCGGTCGACGATGGGGCCGATGACGCGCCCGGTGAGCGTGCCGTCGACGATCTCCAGCTCGTTGGCCGCGACATAGTCCAGCATCAGCTCCTCGGCCAGCGGCTCGATGATCCGGCGGAAGCCCCCGGACACGACGCCGCAGGCGTAACCCAGGCGCCGCAGGGTCCGCAGCGTGGTGCGGGCGCCCGGCATCAGTTCCAGCTGGTCGGCGACCTCGTCGAGCACGCTGGCGGGCAGGCCCGCCAGCGTCGCCACCCGCTGCTTGAGCGACTGCGCGAAGTCCAGCTCGCCGCGCATCGCGGCGTCGGTGATCGCGGCGACTTTGCCCTCGGCGCCGGCCCGGGCCGCCAGCATCTCGATGACCTCGCCCTGCACCAGCGTCGAGTCGACGTCGAACACGATGAGCCGCTTGGCCCGTCGTTCCAGGCTGTAGTCCTCGACCGCGACGTCGACCTGTTCCTCGCTGGACACCCGGTTCAGGGCGGTCCGCAGCGCGCCTTCCGCGCCCGGCGGCACCGACACGCGCAGCTCCAGGCCGATCACCGGATAGTCGGAGACGCCGCGGATCAGGTCGATGTTGACGCCCAGGCCCGCGACCTCGCGGGCCACCGCGCCGAACGCGCCGGCGGTGATCGGCCGGCCCAGCACGAAAATCGTGTGGGTCGAGGGCTCGCGCATGATCGGCACGTCGTCGCTGCGCTCGATGCTGACGTCGAGACCCACCTTGTGGATGGCCGACTCGACGTCGTCACGCAACTGCGCGCTGTCGGCGACGTCGGCCGGGCAGCACACCAACACGCCCAGCGTCAGGCGGTGCCGGATCACCACCTGTTCGACGTTGAGCAGCTCGACCCCGTGCCGCGACAGCGCCTCGAACAGGGTCGCCGTCACGCCCGGTTGATCCACGCCGGTGACAGTGATCAGCACCGACACCTTGGGTGGTGGGTTCACGCCCGACAGCCGCCCGTCAGGCCATCAGCTGCGAACCTGGACGTCGTCGAGTCTGGTGACGTCCTTGTCCGCGGGCCCGTGCGCGCGACCCACATGCGCCTCGGCGCGGAGCCGCTCCACCATGTGCGGGTAGTGCAGCTCGAATGCCGGGCGCTCCGAACGGATTCGGGGCAGCTCGGTGAAGTTGTGCCGCGGCGGCGGGCAGCTGGTGGCCCACTCCAGGGAGTTGCCGTAGCCCCACGGGTCGTCGACCGTGACGACCTCGCCGTAACGCCAGCTCTTGAAGACGTTCCAGACGAACGGGAACATCGACGCGCCCAGGATGAACGCGCCGACCGTGGAGGCGACGTTGTAGGGCTGGAAGCCGTCGCTGGGCAGGTAGTCCGCGTAGCGGCGCGGCATGCCCAGGTCGCCCAGCCAGTGCTGCACCAGGAAGGTGGTGTGGAACCCGATGAATGTCAGCCAGAAGTGCAGCTTGCCCAGCCGCTCGTCGAGCAGCCGGCCGGTCATCTTCGGGAACCAGAAGTACACCCCGGCGAAGGTGGCGAACACGATGGTGCCGAACAGCACGTAGTGGAAGTGCGCGACCACGAAGTAGGTGTCGGTGACGTGGAAGTCCAGCGGCGGGCTGGCGAGCATCACACCGGTCAGACCACCGAGCAGGAAGGTGATCAGGAAGCCGACACAGAACAGCATCGGCGTCTCAAAGGTGATCTGCCCCTTCCACATCGTGCCGATCCAGTTGAAGAACTTGATCCCGGTCGGCACCGCGATCAGATACGTCATGAACGAAAAGAACGGCAGCAGAACGGCTCCGGTGGCGAACATGTGGTGCGCCCACACCGCGACCGACAGCGCGGCGATCGACAGGGTGGCGTACACCAGCGTGGTGTAGCCGAAGACCGGCTTGCGCGAGAAGACCGGGATGATCTCGGTGATGATGCCGAAGAACGGCAACGCGATGATGTACACCTCGGGATGGCCGAAGAACCAGAACAGGTGTTGCCACAACAACACTCCGCCGTTGGCGGCGTCGTAGACGTGGGCGCCCAGATGTCGGTCGGCGGCCAGGCCGAACAGCGCGGCGGTCAGGATCGGGAACGCGATCAGGATCAGGATCGAGGTCACCAGGATGTTCCAGGTGAAGATCGGCATCCGGAACATGGTCATGCCGGGCGCGCGCATGCACACCACGGTGGTGATCATGTTGACCGCACCCAGGATGGTGCCCAGACCGGCGACGATCAGGCCGGTGATCCACAGGTCTCCCCCGGCGCCGGGCGAGTGCACGGCGTCAGACAGCGGCGTGTAGGCGGTCCAGCCGAAGTCGGCGGCGCCGCCCGGGACGATGAAGCCGGACGCCGCGATCAGCCCGCCGAATAGGAACAGCCAGTACGAGAAGGCGTTCAGCCGCGGGAACGCGACGTCGGGGGCGCCGATCTGCAGCGGCAGCACCAGGTTGGCGAAGCCGAACACCACCGGGGTGGCGTACAGCAGCAGCATGATCGTGCCGTGCATGGTGAACAGCTGGTTGAACTGCTCGTTCGACAGGAACTGCAGCCCCGGAGCGGCCAGCTCGGTGCGCATCAGCAACGCCATCAGCCCGCCTATGAAGAAGAAGGCGAAGCAGGTGACGGTGTACATGATGCCGATCATCTTGTGATCGGTGGTGGTGATCAGTTTGTAGACGAGGTTCCCTTTGGGGCCCATGCGGTCCGGGTACGGACGAACGGCCTCGAGTTGTCCCAAGGGGGGCGCTTCGGCTGTCAACAGCTTCTCCAAACATCCAGATCGGACACTGGCCCAAAAATCGGTATTGAGACGAATCTTAGCCGTCGATCATGGCGACGTCAGGGCTGGTCCTACAAACTGTCGTAAATGGCTCACCGGTGCGGCGTGTCCGTCCGCGCGGCGGCGCCACGCTGGCCGAATGGTGGCGACCCGCTTCGCCCGGCTCCACCGCGCTCGCGATCGCCACGCTGGCCGAATGGTGGCGACCCGCTTCGCCCGGCTCCACCGCGCTCGCGATCGCCACGCTGGCCGAATGTTAGCGTCTGACGCGTGTTGTTCGGCGTGCTCAGACCCGCCCGGCTGGCCGCGGCGACCGCGGTGACGGCGACGCTCGTCCTGGCATCCAGCGGCTGCGGATCCGACAAGCCCGCCGGCCAGACGCCAGCCCGCTCCCTGGTCACCCCGACCACCCAGATCGCGGGCGCCGGCGTCCTCGGAAACGACCGTCGTCCCGACGAGTCGTGCGCGCGCGACGCCGCCGAGGCCGATGCGGGTTCGGCGAAACGGCAGGTCCACAACGCGGCGGGCGTGGAACCGGGCGTCGTGCAGGTGCCCGCCGACCCCCAGCGCATCGTGGTGCTCTCCGGCGACCAGCTCGACACGCTGTGCGCGCTGGGTCTGCAGTCGCGGGTGGTCGGCGCGGCGTTGCCGGACGGGTCCACGAGTCAGCCCGCCTACCTGGGCGGCGCCGTGCACGGCCTGCCCGGGGTCGGCGCCCGCTCGCACCCCGACCTAAACGCGATCGCGAGCGCCCACCCCGACCTGATCCTGGGGTCGCAGGGCGTGACCCCGACGCTGTATCCGCAGCTGACCGCGATCGCCCCGACGGTGTTCACCGCCGCACCGGGCGCGGCGTGGCAGGACAACCTTCGCGCGGTCGGCGCCGCCACCGGCCGCACCGCCGCGGTGGACGGGCTGCTCAGCGGCTTTTCCCAGCGAACGACCGACATCGGCGCGCGGCATGACGCCTCGCACTACCAGGCGTCGATCGTGCAGCTCACGACCGGCACCATCCGGGTGTTCGGCGCCAACAATTTCCCCGCCAGCGTGCTCGGTGCGGTCGGCGTGGACCGGCCGGCGTCCCAGCGATTCACCGACAAGCCCTACATCGAGATCGGCAGCAGCGACGCGGACCTGGCCAAGAATCCGGACCTGTCGATCGCCGACGCCGACGTGGTGTACGTGTCCTGCGCCTCCCCGGCCGCCGCCGACCGGGCCGCCACGATCCTGGACAGCAACCCGTGGCGCAAGCTGTCCGCCAACCGGGACAACCGGGTCTACGTCGTCAACGACGAGATCTGGCAAACCGGCGAGGGCCTGATCGCGGCCCGCGGCATCGTCGACGACCTGCGCCTGGTGAACGCCCCGATCAACTGACGGCGATCCGGCAAAACCGCATCCGCCCTCGTAACGTGATGTTCGCCCCGTCCGATGGCGAAAGAACTTTTACCTTAGCTAAACTTCTTGACGACGCATCGAATCGAAGAGGGATCCTTATGAGCACAGTTTCCGCGTACGCGGCCACCTCGCCGACGGCACCGCTGACGAAGACCACCATCGAGCGGCGCGAGCCGGGTCCGCGCGACGTGGCGATCGACATCAAGTTCGCCGGAATCTGCCACTCCGACATCCACACCGCCAAAGGCGAATGGGGCACACCGCATTACCCGCTGGTCGTGGGCCACGAGATCGCGGGCGTCGTGACCGCCGTCGGCTCCGAGGTCACCAAGCACAAGGTCGGCGACCACGTCGGCGTGGGCTGCATGGTGAACTCCTGCGGTGAGTGCAGCAGCTGCAAGGCCGGCCTGGAGAATTACTGCAAGCGGGGCGCGACCTTCACATACAACGCCATCGACAAGGACGGCACGGTGACCCACGGCGGCTACAGCCAGGCGATCGTCGTCGACGAGAACTTCGTCCTGCGCATCCCCGACTCGCTGCCGCTGGACAAGGCGGCGCCGCTGCTGTGCGCCGGTATCACGCTGTTCTCGCCGCTGCGGCACTGGAAAGCCGGCAAGGGCACCCGCCTGGCCATCATCGGCCTGGGCGGCCTGGGACACATGGGCGTCAAGCTCGGCGCGGCGATGGGCGCCGAGGTGAGCGTGCTCTCGCAGTCGCTGAAGAAGATGGAGGACGGCCTGCGGCTGGGCGCCAAGAATTACTACGCCACCGCCGACCGCGACACCTTCAAGACGCTGCGCAACAGCTTCGACCTGATCCTCAACACCGTCTCGGCGAACCTGCCGCTCAACGACTACGTGAACCTGCTTGACGTCGACGGCACACTTGTCGAGCTGGGCATCCCCGAGCACCCGATGGAGGTCGGGGCCTTCCCGCTGGCGCTGGCACGCCGCAGCCTGTCCGGGTCGAACATCGGCGGCATCGCCGAGACCCAGGAGATGCTGGACTTCTGCGCCGAGCACAACGTGACGCCGGAGATCGAGCTCATCGAGCCCGGCTACGTCAACGAGGCCTATGAGCGCGTCCTGGCCAGCGACGTGCGCTACCGCTTCGTCATGGACATCTCGAAGCTGTAGCGCGCCAACGCCTTACAGCGCTGCGCCCGGAGCGCTTCCGGATACCGCGCTGCGCGCGGCGATCTCGGCGGCCTCGCCCCACTCGTCGCCGGGGATGACCTCGCTGACGTCGATTCCGGCCAACGGCCATCCGACGGCGGCCAGCGTCGCGGCCACCCGGATGATGTTCTCCGGCCCGGCGTCGTAGTGCGTCATGTCGGAGATGAAATGGGCGATCTCGTCTCGGTCGATCACGCCGTCGGCGATCGCCGGGGATCCGTCCGCGGTGATGTTGCGCACCACCTCGGCGATCTGCTCTTCGGTCAGCGGGGTGCTGCGCAGCAGCGCCAGGAGCGGCACGCGGTCGGGGCCGGGCACGCCCTCGGGATAGCCGGCGCGCAGCCAGCGCAGCACCGAGCGGCAGAAGTTCGTGGTGGCAGAGGCGGCGGTATTCGTCACCCCACCAGTGTCAGGGCACCCGCATCACCCACGCCAGCGGGTGAAAAGCGCCATACCGACAATTCATGCGTCGTTCACGGACCGCTCAGAAGTCGCAGTCGTCTAAGCATCGCTGTCCGCACGCGCACGGCCGCCGCTCAGGGCCAGTGCGGTGAGGAACGCCGGCAGTAGAGGCATCAGTATGTTCTTCACGAGATCACGCTCTTATGGCGGCGATAAACCTAGTATCTTCCGCGGATTCGCGAATCCGCCTCCGATTTATTGGCGGTCGAGTCAATAATTGGGATGGCATCAGAATCGTGGGAAAAACAGCTCGCGCGATGCACATTTGTGCGTTTGCCTGTCGCTCGAACGTGCGCCAAAAGGGCAACATCGATCGGCCGAGCTAGCTAACACCTTCCGAACGCTGTTCCTGGGCGCAGTGGACCATCCGCTCACTGAGGTGGATGAGCGGATCCTCGTACCCGCCAGGCATCGTATAGGCCAACCGGCGCAATTCGACGGCAAACTCGTACAGTTGCTGGGACAGCAACGCAGCGGTCATGAGACCTTAGTGACCACGTTTGCGGTGACCCTAGCTGCACGGAACAACATACTTCCCAAACCTTCCCCACTGACGACCCTGAAATTTGGTGACATGTCCCGATTCGTCGATGGCAGCGTAATAGCTTCCACGCCTAGTTACAAACAGGATTTGTAAAAACTTAGGCGCCGCTTATAGAGCAGCCCGGTGAGCCGCTCACACGTGCATTTGCTCTATGAGAACTCTGACGCGCGGCTAGAAGTCCCAGTCCTCGTCCTCGGTGACGACGGCCTTGCCGATCACGTAGGACGAGCCCGAGCCGGAGAAGAAGTCGTGGTTCTCGTCGGCGTTGGGTGAGAGCGCGGACAGGATGGCCGGGTTCACGTCGGTCTCGTCGCGCGGGAACAGCGCCTCGTAGCCGAGATTCATCAGCGCCTTGTTCGCGTTGTAGCGCAGGAACTTCTTGACGTCTTCGGTCAGCCCGACCTCGTCGTAGAGGTCCTGGGTGTACTCCACCTCGTTGTCGTAGAGCTCGAAGAGCAGCTCGTAGGTGTAGTCCTTGAGCTCCTGCTTGCGCGCGTCGTCGACCAGCGCCAGGCCGCGCTGGTATTTGTAGCCGATGTAGTAGCCGTGCACGGCCTCGTCGCGGATGATCAGCCGGATCATGTCGGCGGTGTTGGTCAGCTTGGCGCGGCTCGACCAGTACATCGGCAGGTAGAAGCCGGAGTAGAACAGGAAGCTCTCCAGCAGCGTGGAGGCGACCTTGCGCTTCAGCGGCTCGTCGCCCTTGTAGTACTGCATGACGATCTCGGCCTTGCGCTGCAGGTTGGGGTTCTCCTCCGACCAGCGGAAGGCGTCGTCGATCTCGGCTGTCGAGCACAACGTGGAGAAGATGTTGCTGTAGCTGCGCGCGTGCACCGATTCCATGAACGCGATGTTGGTGTAGACGGCCTCTTCGTGCGGCGTCAGCGCGTCGGGTATCAGGCTGACCGCCCCGACGGTGCCCTGGATGGTGTCCAGCAGTGTCAGGCCGGTGAAGACCCGCATGGTCATCTGCTTCTCGTGTGCGGTCAGGGTGCCCCAGGACGGCAGGTCGTTGGACACCGGAACCTTCTCGGGCAGCCAGAAGTTGCCGGTCAGGCGGTCCCAGACCTCGGCGTCCTTTTCGTCTTGCAGCCGGTTCCAGTTGATCGCCGAAACGCGGTCGATCAGCTTCATGTTTTCGCTCACCAGAACCCCACTTCACACACCGTTTTGCCGGATGAATCCCAGGCTCCAGACACTACCCCTGGGGTGTGACAAGCAACGGCAACACAACAACTTGTGTTTGCGTGTCGCGGACATGTCCGGCGGCCACCGGATTCGATCCGGCCTCTAGTATGGCGCGCCGTTGATGTACCATATGGTACATGTTTACCGAGGACGGCGTCGAGATCGACGCACCACCCCAACTCGTCTGGGAGGTCTTTACCGACGTCGAGCGCTGGCCCGAGTGGACCGCGTCGGTGACTTCCCTTGTCGGCCTTGATGGTTCGGGCCTTGCCGCGGGCAGGCGGTTCGCGATCAAGCAGCCGGGCATGTCGAAGCTGGTCTGGACGGTCACCGAGATCGACCCCGGAAGGTCGTGGACCTGGGCGCAGAGCTCTCCCGGGGTGCGGGTGACCGCCCGACACGACGTCATCGCCCAACCCGGCGGCCGCACGCTGGTGCGCCAGCAACTCGACCAGCGCGGCGCACTGGGCGCCCTCGTCGGGCGGCTGATGGCTAAGAAGACCAGGCGCTTCCTACAACTCGAGGCCCGAGGCCTCAAGGCTCGATCAGAGCAGCACACCCGCGCCGATGGCGCGCACTCCTGACACCGAGCGGCGCCGGCAGCTCCTCGACGCACTGGTAACCGAGTTCGCCACCGGCGGCATCGGCGACCGGTCGCTGCGCGAGGTGGCCGCCGCGGTCGGCACCAGTCACCGGATGCTGTTGCACCACTTCGGTTCTCGCGAAGGCTTGCTGGTGGCGCTCGTCGAGGAGGTCGAGCGACGCCAGATGGGGCTGCTGCCCGAATTGCCGGGCGACCCAGCCGAGGGCTTTGCGGCGATGTGGGCCGACCTGCGCCGTCCCGAACTGCGCGAATCCGAGCGCCTGTTCTTCGAGTGCTATGCTCGCGCAGCTGCGGGCGAAAAGCCTTTTGCCCGAATGGTTCCCGGCGCCGTCGAGAGCTGGCTCGCCGAGGTCGAGGCAGTCGCCGAGAGTCCGGTGGACCCCGCGCTCGCCCGACTGGGGCTGGCGGTCAGTCGTGGCCTGCTGCTGGATCTCGTCGCGACCGACGACGAGGCCGGCGTGGACGCGGCCGCGCAGGCTTTCATCCGGCTTTTGGCAACACCGAGATGAGGGTGTCGACGAATTCCTCGGCGCTGGTGTGCCACTTGTCCAGATCCATGTGGCCACTGAGGTCCAGGCCCGTGATGCCGTGCGCGCTCGTCAAAATCAGCGCGGGCGAAAACCGCAGCACCGCAACGGCTTCGCTCGGCAGTTAGGCCGTGGCGCGGCTGCCCATGTTCACGCCGTAGAACTGGTATTCGTCCGGCTTGACCGAACGGGTCGCCCGCCAGTACTCCCAGGTGTAGCCGCCCCAGAGCACGGTGTTCTTGCCGTGCTCGTCCAGATACCAGCTGCTGCAGCCGCCGCTGTTCCACACCGACGGGCCGAGCCTGCGCTGTAACTCGTCGTTGAACTTGTCCTGGGCGGCGCGCGTCGGCGCCAGCGCCTGTGCGCCCAGCTTGTCACAGGTCGCGATCGCGTCTGCGACGTAACGGATCTGGGATTCGATCATGAACACGACCGAGTTGTGCCCCAGCCCGGTGTTGGGTCCCAGCAGGAAGAAGAGGTTGGGCACGTCGGCGACGGTGATTCCGCGGTGCGCGCCGATGCCCTCGCGGTTCCACCGGTCCACCAGGTCCTCGCCGTGCAAGCCCTTGATCTGGACGTAGGTGTAGGAGTCGGTGACGTGGAAGCCGGTGGCGTACACGATCACGTCGGCCTGCCGGTGGGTGCCGTCGACGGTGACGATGCCGTCGGGCGTGATCCGCGAGATGTGGTCGGTGACCAGTTCGGTTTTCGGGTCGGCGACTGCCTTGTAATAGGTGGTGGAGTTCAGGATTCGCTTGCACCCGATGCGGTAGTTCGGGGTCAGCTTGCGCCGCAACTCCTTGTCCTTGACCGACCGGCGAATGTTGTACTTGCTGTAGGCCTCGATGAACTTGAGCAGGTTCGGCCGCTTGGTCATGCCGATCGCCAGCGCCTCCTGCCCCCAGTAGATCGCGAGGCGGACCAGCGCGCGCAGGCCGGGCACGTTCTCCATGGCGCGGCGCACCGCCGGCGGGATCTCGGGGTTGGAGCGCGGCACCACCCAAGGGGGGGTGCGCTGGTAGAGCTGAAGTTCGGCGACCTGTTCGACGATCTCCGGGACGATCTGAATCGCGCTCGCGCCGGTCCCGATCACCGCCACCCGCTTGCCGGTCAGGTCGACGCTGTGGTCCCACTCCGCGGAATGGAAAGCGGCGCCGCTGAATTCGTCGCGTCCCTCGATGTCGGGCATGGACGGGATGTGCAGCGCGCCGGCACCCGAGATCAGGAACTGCGCGACGTATTCGCGCCCGTCGGAGGTGAACACGTGCCAGCGGTTCTCGTCGTCGTCCCAGTGCGCACGATCCACCAGCGAGTTGAACTCGATGTAGCGGCGCAGGCCGTACTTCTCGGTGACCCCTTTGAGGTAGTCCCAGATCTCGGGCTGATAGGAGAAGGGGTTCTTCCAGTCGGGCTTGGGCTCGAAGGAGAACGAGTACAGGTGCGACGGGATGTCGCAGGCGCACCCGGGGTAGCTGTTGTCCCGCCAGGTCCCGCCGATGTCGCCGGCCTTTTCCAGGATGACGAAGCCGGTGCCCTGCTTCTGCAGCGCAATCGCCATGCCCAGCCCGGAGAATCCGGTCCCGATGATGACGGCGCGCGTGTGCACGGGCTTGTGGGCGCCGGCCCCCGGCAGTGTCTCGGTGTGTGTCACGACGTCGGTCACGGTCGATCGGTCCTTCTATCCAGGCCTGTCTCGGGTCGGCGTTAGCTGGCGCCTTCGGCGGCGGCCCCCGGCTGACGCAGATACCCAGTACCCAGGGTATCGGTTTGGACGAGTGTTATCGATGGCCGCGGCGATTGTCAACGCCGAACCGCGCTCAGCCCGCAGCCGGCTTGACGATCACCATGTCGTGAACCGGCAGGTCAGGGTCCATCGTGATGCCCAGAGCCTCGGCGGTGCCCACGATCACCCCCATCATGATGGTCGTCAGGTGCGCGACGAACTGCTCACGCGACATCAGGCGCGGGCTTTCCGGCTCGGGGCCCAACCACCATTCGGTGGCCGTCGCGGCACAGCCGAAGGCCGCGTGCCCGGCCAGTTCGACCGCCGCGTGGTCGAGATCCATCTCGCGCAACTCGTTGTCGAACATGTCGGCCACGGCCAAGGTGATGCCGCGTCCCTCGTCCCAGATTTGGGGGCTGGCGGGCGTGCGGCCCTGGATGAACACGCGCAGCACGTTGGGATGCTTGTCGACCAGGATCACGTACTCCTCGACGCTGCGCCGGATCACCTCGCGGGCCGAGTCGGTTTTCAGGTCGATGGACGCGAAGATCGCCGCCCACAGCATGTCGCGCAGCCGCTCCCCGATCGCCTGGAACAGGTCGGACTTGTCGTGAAAATGCCGGTAGATCTTCGGTTTGGCGGTGCCGGCCTCCTCGGCGATCTCCCGCACGGACAACTCGGGCCCGAGGCGGTCGATGGCGCGGAAGGCCGCGTCGACGATTTCGCTGCGCACTTTCTTGCGATGCTCGCGCCAGCGTTCGCTGCGCGCGTCGACCTTGGCCCCAGGCTTGACAGCCGGGTGGGGCCTAGAAGGTCGAGGCATTCTCACCACGTCAAGCACTTTACCTCGTCGCGGCTCCTGACCTGGGCAGACTGCCCGATCGGCGCGAGGTTTAGAGCATGCAGGACACGCAGCCCTCGACCTCTGTTCCCTCCAAAGCCATCTGGCGCAACCGGATGTAGTACAGCGTCTTGATGCCCTTGCGCCAGGCGTAGATCTGCGCCTTGTTGACGTCGCGCGTGGTGGCGGTGTCCTTGAAGAACAGCGTCAGCGACAGCCCCTGGTCCACGTGCTGGGTGGCCGCGGCGTAGGTGTCGATGATCTTCTCGTAACCGATCTCGTAGGCGTCCTGGTAGTACTCCAGGTTGTCGTTGGTCAGATACGGCGCCGGGTAATAGACGCGGCCGATCTTGCCTTCCTTGCGGATCTCGATCTTGCTCGCCACCGGGTGGATCGAGCTGGTCGAGTGGTTGATGTAGCTGATCGACCCGGTCGGCGGGACGGCCTGCAGGTTCTGGTTGTAGATGCCGTGCTGCTGTACCGACTCCTTGAGCCGCTGCCAATCCTCTTGCGTCGGAATGCGAATGCCCGCCTCGGCGAAGATCTCCCGCACCCGCGGCGTGGCGGGCTCCCACACCTGCTCGGTGTACTTGTCGAAGAACTCACCCGAGGCGTACTTCGACTTCTCGAAGCCGCCGAACTTCGTTCCCCGCTCGATCGCGATGCGATTCGACGCGCGCAGCGCGTGGTAGAGCACGGTGTAGAAGTACATGTTGGTGAAATCGACGCCCTCCTCGGAACCGTAGAGGATGCGCTCGCGGGCCAGGTAGCCGTGCAGGTTCATCTGACCGAGCCCGATCGCGTGGGACTCGTTGTTGCCCTGCTCGATCGAGGGCACCGACCAGATGTGGGTCTGATCGCTGACCGCCGTCAGCGCGCGGATCGCGACCTCGATGGTCTGCGCGAAGTCGGGCGAGTCCATCGTCTTGGCGATGTTCAGCGAGCCCAGGTTGCACGAAATGTCCTTGCCCACTTTGGCATACGACAAGTCATCGTTGAACACCGACGGCGTGGACACCTGCAGGATCTCCGAGCACAGGTTCGAGTGGGTGATCTTGCCGTCGATCGGGTTGGCCCGGTTCACCGTGTCCTCGAACATGATGTAGGGGTAACCGGATTCGAACTGCAGCTCGGCCAGCGTCTGGAAGAACTCACGCGCCTTGATCTTCGTCTTGCGGATCCGGGCGTCGTCGACCATCTCGTAGTACTTCTCGGTCACCGAGATGTCGGCGAACGGCAGTCCGTAGACCCGCTCGACGTCGTACGGCGAGAACAGGTACATGTCCTCGTTCTTCTTGGCCAGCTCGAAGGTGATGTCGGGAATCACCACGCCCAGGCTCAGCGTCTTGATGCGGATCTTCTCATCAGCGTTCTCGCGCTTGGTGTCCAGGAACCGGTAGATGTCCGGGTGGTGCGCGTGCAGGTACACCGCGCCCGCGCCCTGCCGGGCGCCGAGCTGATTGGCGTAGGAGAACGAGTCCTCGAGCAGCTTCATGATCGGGATGACGCCCGAGCTCTGGTTCTCGATGTTCTTGATCGGGGCGCCGTGCTCGCGAATGTTGCTGAGCAGCAAGGCGACTCCCCCGCCACGCTTGGACAGCTGCAGCGCGGAGTTGATCGATCGCCCGATCGACTCCATGTTGTCCTCGATGCGCAACAGAAAGCAGCTCACCGGTTCACCGCGCTGCTTCTTGCCCGAGTTCAAAAACGTCGGGGTGGCCGGCTGGAACCGGCCGTCGATGATCTCGTCGACCAGCTTCTCGGCCAGGACGGTGTCACCGGCGGCCAGCGTCAGCGCGACCATGACCACGCGGTCCTCGAAGCGCTCCAGGTAACGCTTCCCGTCGAACGTCTTCAGCGTGTAGGAGGTGTAGTACTTGAAGGCGCCCAGGAAGGTCGGGAACCGGAACTTCTTGGCGTACGCGCGGTCCAGCAGCGTCTTGACGAAATTGCGGCTGTACTGGTCGAGAACCTCACGCTCGTAATAGTTCTCCTTGATCAGGTAGTCGAGCTTCTCGTCCTGATTGTGGAAGAACACCGTGTTCTGGTTGACGTGCTGCAGGAAGTACTGATGCGCGGCCTCGCGGTCCTTGTCAAACTGAATCTTGCCGTCCGCGTCGTACAGATTCAGCATCGCGTTGAGCGCGTGGTAATCCGTCTCCCCCGGCAACGCGTGGGCTCCGGTGGTTACAGGCTCTGCAGCGACGGTTGGTGACACGTCTGTTCCTTCCAAAAATTGGCTAAGCCCGCGCGGACGGCATCGACGTCGTCCTGGGTTCCCATCAGTTCGAAGCGGTAGAGGTACGGAACGCCGCACTTGCGCGATATCACGTTGCCCGCGTAGGCGAATTCGGCGCCGAAGTTGTTGTTGCCCGCGGCGATGACGCCGCGGATCAACGACCGGTTGTGCTCATTGTTCAAGAAGGCGATGACCTGCTTGGGGACGTAACCGCCGGCGTTGAGGTCGGGGGTGGCCCGACCTCCGCCGTAGGTCGGCAGGACGAGGACGTAGGGCTGGTCTACCTCGATGCGGCCATGCAGTGGGATCCGCGTGGCGGGAATCCCCAGTTTCTCGACGAAGCGGTGGGTGTTCTCCGACACCGAAGAGAAATAGACCAGTGACGATCGCGAGCGCGGCGCAGCCGGGCGAAGCGGGTCGCCACTCGTCCAACCTGGGTTGCGCGACTGCACCGCAACCTCCTTACCTAACGTCTTGCCTTACGCGCTGAGTTCCGCCGTGGAGAGCGCCTTGATGCGGTCGGGCCGAAAACCCGACCAGTGGTCGTTGCCCGCCACCACCACCGGAGCCTGCAGGTATCCCAGGGCCATCACGTAGTCGCGCGCCTCGGCGTCCAGCGAGATGTCGACCTTCTCGTAGGCGAGGCCTTGCTTGTCGAGCGCCTTGTAGGTCGCGCTGCACTGCACGCACGCCGGCTTGGTGTACACGGTGATGCTCATAGAATGCCGCTCCTTTGCGGAAGAGGGGGACCCAACGGACTGGCAACTACTTGTGGACTGCGTCTTGCTATGTTCAGCGATCCGTCAGGCCCCCTGATTCCCGTCCTGCGGCGGTCGAGGTCGAGCGACCTGTGAGTGCCGATTTCGGGGGGTTCACCGAGTCTGGCTTGCTTGGTGGTCCTGGGATCTGCCGGTGCTCGAAACACTACACCTAGTGGCTGACAAGATGTCGAGATACAAGATGTTCTGAATAACAATTTTGAAATTCCCTGGTCGTGAGCCCCGTTGCGGAAAAATCTGACCGCCCGCTCGGCGTGTCGCAGATCACACGCCGAGGCGTGGCCGCCTCTATATAGGGGTATAGCAGCGACCACCGACATCGCCGCCGACGGCGACCGCGACCCCCGCAGCTAGCAAAGCCGCCAGCCAGAGCTGGCGGCTTCTGCCATTCGGTTGTGCCAACCGCGCTGGTCGCCCGGCGAGCGGCTTGTTGACTTCTGCCAATCAGCCGACTTCGGCGGCCAGCTTGCCCACCACATCACGCACGTTCGCGGACAGCTCGTCATGGTCGGCGGGCGCCTTGCCCTCCAGGGTCTTGAACGGCACCGACAGTTTGATCGCCTCCACGACCCGCGCGCCGGCGATGCCGAAGGACTTGCGGGTGTCGTCGTGCGCCCATACCCCGCCGTACTGGCCGAACGAACCGCCGATGACCGCCAGCGGCTTGCCCTTCAGCGCGCCGTCGCCGAACGGCCGGGACAGCCAGTCGATGGCGTTCTTGATGACGGCCGGGTAGCTGCCGTTGTATTCGGGAGTCACCACCAGGGCGGCGTCCGCGTCGGCCGCCGCGGCGCGCAGCGCGGCCACCGGGGCCAGCGGCGGCGCATCGGCGTTCATCACGTCGTCGATCTCCTCGTTATAGAACGGCAGCTCACCGAGCCCCTCGAAGATCGTGACCGTCACGTCGCCGGCGGCGACCGCCCGCGCCAACTCGGCGATCTGGCGGTTGATCGACGCCGCCCGCAGGCTTCCCACTAACGCCAAGATTTTGGTTGCCACTATCGGAGTTTCCCTTCGGTCGTTGTGTACATCCTCGCACGGTTGAAACGGACTCTAGTCCGTTTTATTCCGGCAGCGCTAAAGTGCAGGAGTGAGCGAGCGGTCGGGTGAGTTACGTGTGCTCGCCCCCCAAGTGGTGCAGCACGAACGCGGCGACGCGGCGCGCAACCGCGCTCTGCTCCTCCAGGCTGCCCGAAACCTGGTCGCCGAGCGCGGCGCCGACGCCGTCACCACCGACGACATCGCCGCCGCCGCCGGGGTCGGCAAAGGCACGCTGTTCCGCCGCTTCGGCAGCCGGGCCGGGCTGATGATGGTGCTGCTGGACGAGGACGAACAGGCCGTTCAGCAGGCGTTTCTGTTCGGCCCGCCACCCCTGGGGCCCGGCGCCCCGCCGGCCGACCGGCTGGTGGCGTTCGGCCGGGAGCGGATCCGATTCGCTCACGACCATTGCGAACTGCTGGCGGCGGCCAACCGCCACCCGCAGAACCGGCACAACGCGCCGGCCATGGTGCTGCGCACGCACGTGCGGGTGCTGCTCAAGGCCGCCGACTCCACCGGCGACCTCGATGCCCAGACCGACGCGCTGCTCGCGCTGCTGGACGTGGACTATGTCGAGCACCAACTGGCCGAGGGCGGTCACACGCTGGCGACGCTGGGCGACGCGTGGGAAAGCCTGGCGCGCAAGCTCTGCGGGCGATGAGCCCCGCGCCCGCGGCGGCACCGGATTGGGTCCTGCACGTGGACCTCGACCAGTTCCTGGCGTCGGTCGAGTTGCGCCGACATCCCGAATTGGCCGGGCTGCCGGTGATTGTCGGCGGCAGCGGTGATCCGAACGAACCGCGCAAGGTCGTCACCTGTGCCTCGTATGAGGCCCGCAAGTTCGGCGTGCGGGCGGGCATGCCACTGCGGGCCGCCGCCCGTCGCTGCCCCGAGGCGACCTTCCTGCCCTCGGACCCCGCCGCGTACGACGCCGCTTCCGATCAGGTGATGGGCGCGCTGCGCGACCTGGGGCATCCGGTCGAAGTCTGGGGCTGGGACGAGGCCTATGTCGCGGTGACCGCACCGGACCCGGTCGAGGTCGCACAGCAGATCCGCAGCGTCATCTCCTCGCAAACCGGACTGTCCTGCTCGGTCGGCATCAGCGACAACAAGCAGCGCGCCAAGGTCGCCACCGGCCTCGCCAAACCGGCCGGCATTTTCGTGCTCACCGACGCGAACTGGATGCCGCTGATGGCCGACCGCTCGGTGGACGCGCTCTGGGGTGTCGGCCCGAAGACGGCGAAAAAGCTTGCCGATCTTGAGATTACGACGGTATGGCAGCTGGCCCACTGTGACGCGGAGGTGCTGACGGCCACGTTCGGCCCGCGCACCGGGCTGTGGCTGCTGCTCTTGGCCAAGGGCGGCGGGGACAGCCAGGTCAGCGCGGAGCCCTGGGTGCCGCGCTCGCGCAGCCACATGGTCACCTTTCCGCGCGATCTCACCGATCGATCCGAAATCGACGCGGCCGTAACGGATTTGGCCGATCGGGCGCTGACGGATGTGCTGGCGGAGGGCCGAGTCGTGACCCGCGTGGCCGTCACCGTGCGAACGGCTACCTTCTACACGCGCACCAAGATCCGCAAGCTCGATGCGCCCAGCATCGATCGCGGCGTCATCGGGGCCGCGGCCCTGCGCGTTCTCGACCTATTCGAGCTCGACCGGCCGGTCCGCCTGCTCGGCGTGCGCCTTGAACTGGTCATGCCGGACTAGCGGCGCCGGGCTGGGCTGATTGCCCGCCTCCTCCTCAGGCCGCTTTGCGGCCTGCATCGTCGCCGGGCTGGGCCGCAACGCGCGGGTGAAGATGACGTTCACCTGGCGCATGGCCACGCTATAGGGCCACCACGCAAGCCTTTTGAAGGCGTACAGCGCCCGGATGTCGGCCGAGGTGTAGATCAGGTACCGGTTCCTGGCGACCCCGGCCAGGATCTTGTCGGCGGCCCTTTCCGGCGAGACGGCGTGGCCGGCGAATCGCCGGATCCACCGCGCGACGTTGGGGTCTTCGCGGTCCACGCCGGCGATCTCCACGGTGCCGACCAGCGGGGTGTTCACCGCGCCCGGCACCACGACCGACACACCGATGCGGTGGCGCGCCAGGTCGAAGCGCAGCACCTCCGACAGGCCGCGCAGGCCGTATTTGCTGGCGCTGTAGGCGGCGTGCCACGGTAGGGCCACCAGCCCGGCCGCCGAGGACACGTTCACCAGATGCCCGCCGCGCCCGGCCGCCACCATCGGCGGGACGAAGGTCTCGATGACGTGGATCGGGCCCATCAGGTTGATGGCGATCATCTTGCTCCACTGCTCATGGGTCAGCCGGTCGACGGTGCCCCATGCCGATACGCCGGCGATGTTGAGCACGAGGTCCATGCTCGGATGGGCGGCGTGGACGTCGGCGGCGAAGGCGGCCACCTGGTCGAAGTCGGCGATGTCCAGCGCGCGATGCTCGGGGACCTGCGCGCCCAGGGCGCGCGCGTCGGCCACGGTCTGTTCGAGCCCGTCGCGGTCGCGGTCGGTCAGGTAGAGCTCGGCGCCGTGCGTGGCCAGCCGCAATGCCGTCGCGCGGCCGATCCCGCTCGCCGCTCCGGTGACAAGGCACCGCTTCCCCGCGAAAGACCGCCCGGATTCCCTCTGCGCCATGGCCGTGACGATACCGGCGGTACCACAGTCCTAGGGACGGCCCGCCCACAGCGCGTGCAGCCACAACTGCTCGAGGACCCGCACCCGTCGGTCACGGTCGCTGTCGCGCCCGGTCAGGATCGGGTCGCCGGTCAGCACCAGCGCGGTGGTGCCGGCCAGGGTGCGGATCAGCGTCGGCAGGTCGTCGCTGATCGGCCTGGCCGTCCCCGCCTTCATCTCGGCCTCGACGATCCCGACGATCTGGCCCAGCACCACCTCGAACTGCTGGTCGAGCAGATCGCGGATCTCGACGTCGGTGTTGCGGGCCTCATTGCAGGCGGTCACGACGGGGTCGTTGTGCGCGTAGACGGCCGCGGCGCTGCCGACCATCCGCTTGGCGAACTCTTCGGGCGACTCGCCGGCCTGCCGGGGGGCGAAGTACTCGGTGAGTTCCTCGAGCTCCTCGGCCGCCTCGGCCATGAGTTGGGCCAGCACCGCGTACTTGGAGTCGAAATAGAAATAGAAGCCGGATCGCGCCACCCCGGCTCGCAGGCTGATGGTGCTGACCGACAACTCGGCAAATGGCTTTTCCTGCAGGAGTTCCCGCACCGCCTGCACGATCGCCTGGCGTTGCTTGTCGCCACGTCGTCGTGCGCCCGGCTCTGGAGTGGCGGGTTGGCTGGTCACTCCCTGACCTTGCACCACGCCGCGCAAAAAGCAAACTTGACAGCCGTCAAGTTTTTCAGCGAAGGTTATAAATCAGTGACGGCCGTCACCGGGAGGGCACGCAAAGGAGCGTTTATGACCGCCACCATCAGCACCCCGCACTACCTGCTGGATCAGGCGCGGCGCCGGTTCACCCCGACGCTGCAGACCATCCCGGGAATGGGTGCGATCGAGAAGCGCCTGCTGGCCCACGAGTGGCAGACCAAGGTCCTGGCGGAACCGCCGGCCGGCAGCGACCTCAAGCCAGTGCTGGGCGACGCCGGGCTCCCGATCCTCGGCCACATCATCGAGCTGTTCCGCGGCGGCCCGGACTACGCGTTGCACCTCTACCGAAACCACGGCCCGCTGATCTATCTGGACTCGCCGATCATGCCGGCGGTCACCGCGCTGGGGCCCGACGCCACCCAGGCCGTGTTCTCCAACCGGAACAAGGACTTCTCGCAGAAGGGTTGGCACCCGGTGATCGGGCCGTTCTTCAACCGCGGCCTGATGATGCTCGACTTCGACGAGCACATGTATCACCGCCGGATCATGCAGGAGGCCTTCACCCGCAGCCGCCTCACCGGCTACGTCGAGCACATCGATCGGGTCGCCACCGACATCGTCGCCAACTGGCCGACCAACGACGCGCGGTTCCTGTTCCACCCGGCGATGAAGGAGCTCACCCTCGACATCGCATCGCTGGTGTTCATGGGTCACGAGCCGGGTTCCGACCATGACCTGGTCACCAAGGTCAACCAGGCGTTCACCACGACGACGCGCGCCGGCGGGGCCATCATCCGGCAGCCGATTCCGCCGTTCAAGTGGTGGCGCGGCCTGAAGGCCCGCAAGTTGCTCGAGGACTACTTCGTCGAGCGGGTCAAGGACCGCCGCAACGCCAGCGGCAACGACATGCTGACCGTGCTGTGCCACACCGAGGACGACGACGGCAACAGCTTCACCGACTCCGACATCGTCAACCACATGATCTTCCTGATGATGGCCGCCCACGACACGTCCACCTCGACGACCACCACGATGGTCTACAACATGGCCGCCAACCCGGAGTGGCAGGAGCGGGCGCGCGAGGAGTCGGCCCGCCTCGGCGACGGGCCGCTGGACATCGAGTCGCTGGAGAAGCTGGAGACGCTCGAGCTCATCATGAACGAGTCGCTGCGCATGGTGACGCCGCTGCCGTTCAACATGCGGATGGCGGTGCGCGACACCGAGCTGCTGGGCCATTACATCCCGGCCGGAACCAACATCACCATCTGGCCCGGCATGAATCACCGGCTGTCCGAATTGTGGACGGAGCCAGACAAATTCGACCCGGAGCGGTTCGCCGAACCGCGCTCGGAGCACAAAAAGCACCGGTACGCGTTCGCGCCGTTCGGCGGTGGTGCGCACAAGTGCATCGGCATGGTGTTCGGTCAGCTGGAGGTCAAGACCGTGGTGCACCGGCTACTGCGGCGCTACCGCCTCGAGCTGGCCCGGCCGGGCTACCAGCCGCACTGGGACTACGGTGGCATGCCGATTCCGATGGACGGCATGCCGATCGTGCTCCGGCCGCTGTAAACATCCGCGACGGCAGCCCCGGCCGCCGCCGTCGCGGCAGGGGCCGAGTTTCATGTGCGCTATCACTGGCGCTGGCGCACATGAAACTCACCTATCGGTCCCTTGCTCGGCGGCGAATAGCCGGTTGGCGCAGGCGATCACGGCGCGCAGCGCCGAGTGCGTCGGATCGTCCGCCCAGCCCATCGCCCACTCGGTGCGGACGCCGTCGCTGCCGCGGATGAAAGTCGCGCTGCCGGTCGCCGATCGCATCTGATGGAACTTCACCACCTCGACCGCGATCCCGCGCTCATGCAGCATCGCGGTCAGGGCCGCGATCGGTCCTGACGCGGCGGCGGTGACGGTGCTGATCCGATCGCCCTCGGCGATGACGGCCCGGTAGTCGCGGGGCTGCGGGCCCAGCCGGGTCGCGGCGCGGCCGTCCTCGGCGCACTGCCAGTCGCCCAGCCGCAGCGGGCCGGCGTTGCGCCCATAGGTCGCGACGAAGCCTTCCCAGGACATGGCTTGGGCCTGTTCACGCAGACCGCGGGGCAACGCGACGCCGAAGCGTTCGCCGAACCACCCGTGGGCGGATTCGAATCTTGGGAGCTGATCACGCTCGGGGAAGGTCATGGTGCCGGTCTTCTCTGGTCAGCAGGAGCGACCGACGACAGTAGCTTCCGACCCACAGCGGGGGGTCGGTCAGGTTCAGACCCCGCCGCGGGTGCTAGCTACTACGACACGCTCGAAAAGACGCACGAGCGTTGACATTAGACGTCCGGTCAAGGTTCCTGCAACTTCTTCCGCGGGCGAAAGCCTGGTTGGGCGGCACAAACGGACCGTACAAAAAAATATTGAAAATAGTCCTAAAAGTTTGGTTTACGCGTGTTTAACAGGGGGTATGTCGCCGGACAGCAGTCAATTAGACGGCTGTTCAACTACCCCTCACCTGGAAGGCGCGATCATGAAGGCGAAGAGCACCAAGAAAACCCTCAAAGCTGCCGTAGCGGCCGTCGGGGTTGCCGCGGTGTTAGCAGTACCGGGCTGTGCGACGACGGTCACCGGCGGCGCCGGCGGCTCGGGCCTCATCGGCGGTGCCGGTGGCTCCGGCGTCGGCGGGATTGGTGGGATCTTGGGCAGCATCGGCCTTTAATCCGATTGACAGACGCCCCGCCGGGACACGGTCTCGGCGGGACGCCATTTCCCCTCACTCGCTCCGTCATCCGGTGGTTCCGGATGACGGAGAATTCCACACCCGACCTCGGCCGGGATTGAGCGCGCAATAGCACCGTAACAATGGCATTGATGCGCTGCGAATCGCCCTTTATTGGCGCAGCCGCGCCGAGACATACTTTGATTATCCTGCTGGCCCAAGCGCGATCACCCGTCGGCGCTTGTCTCCGAATGATGCTGCCGCAGTGGCTAATTCACGCGCAGACGACACCGAAACAAAACCCGAAAGCCAAACTAAAATAGGCCTTTACGTGTGTCTAATAGCCGTTGTAGCATCCGTTAAATCGGACGGTTTACCCGCGGGGCTATGCCCTCCATGTGAAAGGATGTGATGATGAATTCACCGAGGACAAGGAAGGTCCTTAAAGCCACCGCGGCCGCCGCGGGATTCGTCGTGGTGTTGTTCGCGCCGACCGGATGCCTGGTGAGCGGGACCACCGCCGGCACCACCACCGGGGGCACGCTGGGCGGCACCACCGGCGGCACGGTCGGTGGCACTGTCGGCGGCACGGTCGGCGGGATCGTCGGCGGGATCACCGGCGCCCTCGGCCTCTGACCGACAAAGACAAGCGACCCGCCGGGACCATGGGCTTGGCGGGTCGCTGTTTTCGTGGACCGTTTCGTCCTACCCAGCCGGGCCGGCGGCGGGCTCGAACCGCAGATACGCCTGAATCGTCGTACCGGTCCTGGTGGTGTGGGTCCGCACCAGGTCCGAGATGGCGTTGACCAGATACAGGCCGCGACTCGCCGGACCACAGGGCCCCGGATCCAGGCGGCCCACCATCGGGTCGTCGAATCGCCCGGTGTCGCGTGCCTCGCAGACCAGGTGCCCGTCGTCCTGCCAGAACGCCAGCCGGCAGGCGCCTCCGGTGTACATCAGGCTGTTGGTGGCCAATTCGGTGGCGACCAACTGCAGATCCTCGATGCTGTCCTGGGACAGCCCCATCCAGCCCGCGTAGTCCACGGCGAAGGACCGGGCCGGCCGAAGGTCAGCCGACTTGCGGACCATGTATGTGACCGCCCCGGGACCGGCGGCCAGCGGTTGATTGCAGCGTTCCAGCACGTCCCTGGGCGCGAAATTCGGGCTGCGCTGCAGCACGCCGCATTCCCACAGCAGCGGATGCGTCGCGCGCGCGTTCGACAGCACGTCCTCGTGCAGCCGGCTCGCGTCGTAGAGGCACAGGCTCGTCGCCGGGTACCCGTCCATCGCCTCGTTGACCAGCGCTTCATGCTCGATGCAGGAGACGAATTCCTCGTCGGTACGGCCGGGCCACGCCAGCTGGCTGACGATCCGGACTCGCTGGTCCGGGTGTTCGTCGATAAACGCACCCTCCATCGCCATGAACCGGCTCGGGTTGCGGGCCACCTCGGTAATGTCGACCATGCGCACGTCGGCCGGCAACGCGCCGCCGCCATACAACTCGTCGTGCAGCAGGGCCAGGGTCTCGGGCGGCGCCGCAAGCAAAACCGCCTCGCCCATAGCCAGACCGTCGCCGACGAAGCGGCCTACCAAATCCAAAAATTCCCGCTGAGAGTGATAAATCGATGCGGAGTGGACGAAACCGTATTGTCTGGCTTCGCTGCCCGCCGTCACTTCAGCGCTCTCGCTTTCGATCACTTACGCCAACCCCCTGCTGAGTCGGCTCACGCCGTCCCTCCCTTCCAGTACCCCAGACGGGCCTTCGCTATACCGCGCAACAGATCACATTTACGTTCGCCTCATCGGAGCGGCCGCCTCGACGGTCGGTGATCGCGCTTTCTACAGCCACCACGAGGCGGCCGCGTCGAGATGACGGCGCAGGCGATAGGCGGCCACGCTCTCGTCGGCCACCTCGACCGCCTCGACGATCCGCAGGTGAGCGTGGTGCACGGCCAGGACGTCCGACCAGGTCGGCAGCGCCTGCCCGGTGCTCGACCAGTGCCGGCGGAACAGCTCGACGATGATCCGGAGGAACAGGCCAAGCAGCGCATTGCTGGCGAGCTGCGCCAGACCGACGTGGAAGTTGAACTCCTCCGCGATCGCCTGCCGCACGTCGTCTGCGGTCTGGCGTGCGTTGTCCGGCAGTCCGGACCGATGGCCGGCCAGGAACGCCGCCACCTCGGGTTCGCTCAGCCGCTTGACCACCTTGGCGACGTTGTCGATCTCGATGGCGTCGCGGACGCATCGCAGGTCTTCGCGGCTGGGGTTGCGGTACTGCAGGTACAGCGCGATCGTGTCGATGCTGGCCTGTGCCGCGGGCTGGGCGATGACCAGCCCGCCACCGGGCCCGCGGCGCATGTGGGCTATCGAGTGGTATTCGAGCAACCGCACCGCCTCGCGGAGCACCGAACGGCTCACCCGGTAGCGCTCCAGCAGAGCCGTCTCAGTGCCGAAGACCGAACCCACGTGCCAGCCGCTCGCGGCGATGTCGTCACCGATGGTGACGGCCAGCATCTCGGCCAGTTTGCCCTTGGGGGCCTCGGCATCGAGCCGCCGGCGCCTCGTGCGGCCCCGGCTCGCGTCGCCCGCGTGATGCTGTTCCAGCCAGCCGGTGACGGCCTCGACGTGTCGCTCGGACAGCGTCTTGGCGCGCGCCGGATCGCCGGCCGTGACGGCCGCGACAATCGCGGAATGGTGCGCGTGCAGGTGGTCGACCGCCTCGATCGCCTCGGTCGCCGAATCCGCTCGCGACGCCAACGCGTAGCGGGTGGTGAGCCGCATCAGGACGTTGATAAACAGTTGCAGCACCGGGTTTTTGGATTGCTCGGCCAGCGCCATGTGGAACTCGTCGCGCGGCGCCGGTAAACCGGGCTTCCATTGCTGTTCGGCCTGCAGCACCGCCCGCAGCCGCTCGATGCCGGCCTCGTCGATCCGCTCGGCGGCGAGCGAGGCCGCCAGCGGCTCGAGCACCAGGCGGGCGTTGAGCAAGTCGCCCAGCGTCGTGCCCAGGTATTCGAGATAAATGACGACCGCGCGGGTGGCGGGCCCCGCGTCGGGCTCGCAGATGTACAACCCGCCGTTGGGCCCGCGGCGCATCCGCGCTACCTGATGGTGTTCGACCAGGCGGACCGCCTCCCGCAGCACCGACCGGCTCACCCCGAAGCGCTGCTGCAGGGCCTGCTCGGAGCCCAGCGACTCGCCCACCGTCCAGCCACGGCGGACGATATCGGCTTCGATGTCGCGGGCGAGGATCGAAGCGAGTTTGTCGGCCTGGCCGGTCCTTGGCTCCTCAGTCATCCGATCGCGCTGTCGCTCAACAGGTCAGCAGCATGCACCCCGCGACGGGCCCACCGCCGACGGAGACGACGCCCACCTCGGGGCGGCGCGACACCTGCCGCTCCCCCGCGTCGCCACGCAGCTGCAGGCACCCTTCGTGCAGCGCCCAATAGCCGTGCATGCGCCCCGCCGAGAGCTGGCCGCCGTAGGTGTTCAGCGGCAGCTGACCGTCGCGGGCGATCCGTTGCCCGCCCTCGACGAACGGGCCACCCTGGCCGTCGCCGCAGACCCCCAGCGCTTCCAGCCACGCCAGGGTCAGATAGGTGAATCCGTCGTAGAGCTGGGCCACCTGGAGGTCGGCGGGCTTCAACGTCGTGCGCGACCACATCTGCGCCGTCGCATCCGACATCGCCATCTTCGGGTAGTCCGCGCGGTGGAACCAGCCGCCGGCGCCGTCGGACCCGCCGATCGCCTCGACCTTCACCGCGCGGTGGGGACAGTCGGCGGCGTACTCCGCGTGCGAGACCACCACCGCGACCGAGCCGTCGATCGGGACGTCGCAGTCCAACAGCCCCAGCGGGGTGGACACCAGCCGAGCGCCCAGGTAGTCGGCCATCGTCATCGGATCCCGGTAGACCGCACGGGGATTCAACGCCGCGTTGCGCCTGCCGTTGAGCGCTATCCAGCCCAGCTGTTCCTTGGTCGTCCCGTACAGGTCCATGTGGCGACGGCAGTTGAGCGCCAGCCAGTTGGCGGCGGAATAGGCGTGCGCCGCAACCAGGTCGTTGACATCATCCATCGCCCCGACGGCGGGCTTCGGCTCGCCTTCGGGCGTCTCGAACATGCGCGCCAGCGGCGGGGCCGGTGCGTTCTCCTGCTTGACCGGGACCGTTCCGCCGAGCATCTGGATCGTCCGGTAGACCACCACGTGGCGGGCGCGGCGTTCGGCGACCGCGCGGCAGGCCGACATCACCGGCGAAAGCAGGCCGCCGGTGCCGAAGCCCGATCCGCAGTCCGCGGCATCGATGCGCAGCTGGGCGTTGACGTCCGCCGCCGGTGTGTCACCCAGCGTGGCGATGCCGTCGATGTCGCCGGCGGCCAGGCCCGCGTCCTCAATGGCGGCGCGCACCGCCTCCAGGGTCAGCTCCAGGCCCGGGATGCCGGTGCGGCGGCCGATTCGTGAGATCCCGATGCCGGACAAGATCGCGTCCTTTTCGAAATGCGTCATGTACACCGCCCGTCAGAACCACACCCGCCGCCGCATCGAATCAATTGAGTGTACTGTATTCGTCGTGTCGGACGGGCCGCTGCTCATCGAGTATTGCGAGGACTGCGCGCGCTGGGTGCATCCGGCGAGCGGCGAATGCCGCGAGTGCGGGGGCGCGCTGGAGGCGCGAGAAGTCTCCGGGCGTGGCACCGTGTTCACCTACACGGTCAACCATCACCCGTACAACCCGGAGATCCCCACCCCGTACGTCATCGCGATCGTCGAGCTCGCCGAACAGAGCGGCCTGCGGGTCGCCGCCAATATCGTTGGCTGCCAAGCTGATTCGGTGAGCTGCGGCATGCCCGTGGCCCTGCGGCCGGAGCGCGGCAGCGGCGGGGCGGCGCAATTCGCGCCGGCCTAGTGGCCCACACGCCGCGAGCGTGCGCAAAATGCCAGCCCGCGCGGCGTGTCATCGTACAAACACTCACGCTCGCGCACAGCACGAAAGCTAGTTGATCAGCGGGTCGCGCGGCATGCCGAGGATCCGCTCGGCGATCTGATTGCGCGTCACCTCCGACGTGCCGCCGGCGATCGCCATCCCGCGGGCACCCATCATCAGCCGGCCGGCCAGGGCACCGGCACCGTCGGTCAGCGCGACCTCGGGGCCCAGCAGCGCCGCCATGATCGCGGCGCCCTCCACCATGTGCTCGGCCAGTTTGAGCTTGGTGACGTTGCCTTCCGGGCCGGGGCCCGCGCCCTCGACGCTGCGCGCGGCGCGCCGCAGGTTCAGCAGTCGCAGCGCGGTTTCCTCGGCGAGATACGACCCGACTCGAATTCGCCCGCCCGCCAACCGATCCGGGCGTTGCTCGGTGAGCTGCACCAGTTGGTCGGCCAGCCCCTCGTAGAACGATCCGCTGCCGCCGATGCTGACCCGTTCGTTACCCAGCGTCGCGCGCGCGACGGTCCACCCGGAGTTGGGCGTGCCGACGACGTCCTCGTCGGGGACGAACAGGTCGTTGAAGAAGACCTCGTTGAAGTCCGAGCCGCCGGTGATCTGCCGCAGTGGGCGCACCTCGACCTCGGGTGCCTTCATGTCGACGATCACCGTGGTGATGCCGGCGTGCTTCGGGGCATCGGGGTCAGTGCGCACGGTGGCCAGGCCGCGCGCGCAGTAGTGCGCCCCGCTGGTCCAGACCTTCTGGCCGTTGATCTTCCAGCCGCCGTCCACCCGGGTGGCGCGCGTCTTGATGGACGCGGCGTCCGAGCCGGCGTCGGGCTCGGAGAACAGCTGGCACCAGATCTCGTCCTTGCGCAGCGCCTTCTCCACGAATCGTTCGATCTGCCAAGGCGTTCCGTGCTGGATCAGGGTCAGGATGACCCAGCCGGTGATGCCGTAGTCCGGCCGCTTGATGCCCGCGGCGCGGAACTCCTCCTCGATCACCAGCTGCTCGACGGCGTCGGCCGCGCGTCCCCACGGCTTGGGCCAGTGCGGCATGACATAGCCGGTCTCGATGAGCTTGTCGCGCTGGGCCTCTTTGGCCAGGGCGGCGATCTCGGTGGCGTCGGCGCGGATGCTGGTGCGCAGTTGCTCGGCTTCCGGCGGCAGGTCCAGGCTGTTCTCCCGGACGGCCCCGGCGGCGGTGCGCTCGAAGACGTCGGCGGCCGGCGCGTCACCGCCGAACAGTGCGGCGCTCACCACCGCCCGGCGCAGGTGCAGGTGCGCGTCGTGCTCCCAGGTGAAGCCGATTCCGCCGTGCACCTGGATGTTCAGTTCGGCGTTGCGGACGTAGGCCGGGAAGGCCAGGGCCGCGGCCACCGCGGCGATCAACCGGAATTGCTCCTCGTCCTCGGACGCCGCGCGGGCGGCGTCCCAGACGGCGGCGATTCCGGACTCCGCGCCCACCAGCATGTTCGCGCAGTGATGCTTGACCGCCTGGAAAGTGGCGATGGTCCGGCCGAATTGCTGGCGCACCTTGGCGTAATCGACGGCGGTGTCGACGCAGTCCGATGCCCCGCCCACGGCTTCGGCGGCCAGCACGGTGCGGGCGCGGGCCAGCGCCGACTGCCTCGCCCCCGTCAGGACGTCGTCGTCGGAGACGCGCACGTTGTGCAGGCGAACGCGTCCGGATCGCCGCGTCGGATCGAAGTTCTCCGGCACCTCGACCGAGACGCCGTCGCGGCCTCGTTCGAGCACCAGCACGTCATCGCCCGCGGCGATCAGCAACAGTTCGGCCAGCCCGGCACCCAGCACGATTCCGGCTTCACCCTCGGCCGTGCCGTCACTGACCCGCACCTGGCTGTCGAGCCCGATGCCAGCGGTGACCGTGCCATCGATCAGGCCGGGCAGCAGCCGTGACTTCTGTTCGGCGGTACCGTCTTTGGCGATCACGGCGGACGCGATGACGGTGGGCACGAACGGCCCCGGCGCCACCGCCCGACCGAGTTCTTCGATCACCACGACCAATTCGGGCAGCCCGAAGCCCGAGCCGCCGTACTCCTCGTCGACGTGCAGGCCGAGCCAGCCGAGCTCGACCAGGTTCGGCCAGAACCCGGGGCGCGGCTCGTCCGTGGCGTCGAGCAGCGATCGCGCGGCCCACCGCGCCTTCTGCGAGGTCAAGAACCCGCGAGCCACCTCGGCGAGTTCACGATGATCGTCGGTTATTGCGATACCCATGAGGGGCCCTCCTCGCGCCGCATGCCAGCCGGGTGTGATCGTCGCGCTCCCGCTCGGACCGCCGCGCGGTCCGCTTCGCCGGAGCTGAAGCTGGGTGGCCTGCCCCGCTTCGAGGGGAAGCGGGGCGGCTGCCTAAAGAGTGTACTTAATGCGGGGAGGGCCCCAACGGGGGCGTCTACTTCGGCGCGAACCGCTGCCCGGCGTCCAGGCGCAGGCACTGCCCGTTGAGCATCGGGTTGTCGACGATGGCCGCCGCCAGCTTCGCGTACTCCTCCGGACGGCCGAGGCGCTTGGGGAACGCCGCGTCCTTGGTGAGCGCCGCGGCGAACTCGTCCGGAATGCCCTGGGTCAGTCCGGTGGCGAACAGGCTGGGCGCGATGGCCAGCACCCGGATGCCCAGCGAGCCCAGGTCACGCGCCATGGTCAGGCACATGCCGGCGATGCCGGCCTTGGCTGCGGTGTAGGCGACCTGCCCGATCTGGCCCTCGAACGCCGCGATCGACGCGGTGTTGATGATGACGCCGCGCTCCTCGTCCTCGGGCTCGTTCTTGGCCATGTGCGCGGCGGCGAGCCGGCTGATGTTGAAGCTGGCGATCAGGTTGAGGTCGATCACGGACTGGAAGGACTCGAGGTCGTGCGGACCGCTCTTGGTCATCGTGCGCTTGGCGATGCCACCACCGGCGGTGGTGATGATGACGTGCAGACCGCCGAGCTTGTCGACCGCCGTCTGCAGGGTCTCCTCGGTGCCGGTGAAGTCGGTGACGTCAACCGGGTAGAAGGTGCCCCCGACACCCTCGGCGACGGTCTTACCGTCGGAACCCTCGCGGTCGAGAATCGCGACATCCGCGCCGCGTTCGTGCAGCAGCTCGGCGCTGGCACGACCCATTCCCGAGGCGCCGCCGATGACGACGACCTTCTTCCCACTGATCTCCATCCGGACGTCTCCTTTGTGGTTGTCAGAATCACTGCGATCTGTAACGTTACGTAGGCACGCTAGCGTGTCCGCCCTTCAGGGCTGTCACCGAGCCATGCCAAGCTGGCAACCGTGCTCCTCATCGACGTGGCGACGACGTCTGCCGACGTCGGGAGCACGTCGTCACGGCTGACCAAAGTCACCCACATCGCCGGCCTGCTGAACCGCGCCGCGCCCGACGCCGCGGAGGTCGCCGTCATCGTGTCGTGGCTGTCCGGTGAGTTGCGGCAACGCCAGATCGGGGTGGGCTGGGCGGCGCTGCGCTCGCGCCCGCCGCCCGCTTCGCACGCCACGCTGACCGTCGCGGATGTCGACGCCACCTTTTCCGAGATCGGCGCCGTGTCGGGTAAGGGTGCGCAGGCGCGCCGCGCCGCGCTGCTGGACGCCCTGTTCGCCGCCGCCACCGACATCGAACAGACCTTTGTGCTGCGACTCCTCGGGGGCGAACTGCGCCAGGGCGCGCTGGCCGGAATCATGGCCGACGCCGTGGCCAAGGCCGCCGGCATCCCGGCCGCCGCGGTGCAGCGCGCCGCCATGCTGGGCGGCGACCTGCCGGCGGTGGCCGCGGCCGCGCTGTCCGGTGCGGCCTCGGCGCTGGACGCGTTCACCCTGCGGGTCGGTCGGCCGGTCGGCCCGATGCTGGCGCAGTCCGCGACGGGCGTGGCCGACGCGATCGAACGCCACGGCGGCTCAACGATTTTCGAAGCCAAGCTGGACGGCGCGCGGGTGCAGATTCACCGCGCCGGTGACGAGGTCACCGTCTACACCCGAAGCCTCGACGATGTCACCGCCCGGCTGCCCGAGGTGGTGGAGGCGACGCAGGCGCTGCCGGTCGACAACCTGATCGCCGACGGTGAGGCCATCGCGCTGCGGCCCGACAACCGTCCCCACCGGTTCCAGGTCACCGCCTCACGGTTCGGCCGTTCCGTCGACATCGCCGCAGCCGTTGCCGCGCAGCGACTTTCAGTGTTCTTCTTCGACATCCTGCATCGCGACGGTGTCGACCTGCTCGACGCCCCGACCACCGAGAGGCTGGCCGCCTTGGACGCGTTGGTGCCGCCGGCACAGCGAGTCGACCGGCTGCTGACCGCCGACCCCGCGGAGGCGGGCGCCTTCCTGGACGCGACGCTGGCCGCCGGCCACGAGGGCGTGATGGCCAAGGCGCCCGACACACCGTATGCGGCGGGACGCCGCGGCGCGGGCTGGCTGAAGGTCAAGCCGGTGCACACGCTGGATCTGGTGGTGCTCGCCGTCGAGTGGGGATCGGGGCGCCGCCGCGGCAAACTCTCCAACATCCACCTCGGCGCGCGTGATCCCGCCGGCGGCGAATTCGTCATGGTGGGAAAGACTTTCAAGGGCATGACCGACGCCATGCTGGAGTGGCAGACCGCCCGGTTCAGCGAACTCGCGGTCGGCGGGACCGACGACTACGTCGTCCACGTCCGGCCCGAGCAGGTGGTCGAAATCGCGCTGGACGGCGTGCAGAAATCGTCGCGCTACCCCGGTGGGCTGGCGCTGCGGTTCGCCCGCGTGGTGCGCTATCGCGACGACAAGGGCCCCGCCGAGGCCGACACCATCGACGCCGTGCGCGCGCTGTACTGAAACCAGAGCTTTTGGACAGGCGCCGTTAGTGCGGCGCGCGTAGGGTTTCCGCCGTGGCAGTCACAGAGCGCGACACCGACGTCAGCTACATCCACACCGACGATGACCTGCCACCCGTCGCGGTCGTCGACCGCTCCCCCATCACCGCGCGGCACAAGATCGTGTTCGCGATCGTTGCCGTGCTCGGCGCCGTCGCCTGGGCGATCGTCGCGTTCGCCCGCGGCGAGACGGTGAACGCGGTCTGGATCGTCGTCGCGGCGATCTGCACCTACCTGATCGGATTCCGGTTCTACGCCCGGCTGATCGAATGGAAAATCGTCCGGCCGCGCGACGACCATGCCACGCCCGCCGAGGTTCTCGACGACGGCTCCGACTACGTGCCGACCGACCGTCGGGTGCTGTTCGGCCATCACTTCGCCGCCATCGCCGGGGCCGGACCGCTCGTCGGACCGGTGCTGGCCACCCAGATGGGCTATCTGCCGTGCAGCATCTGGATCATCCTCGGCGCGGTATTCGCCGGCGCGGTGCAGGACTACCTGGTGCTGTGGATCTCCACCCGGCGGCGGGGTCGTTCGCTGGGCCAGATGGCGCGCGACGAGCTGGGCGCCATCGGCGGGGCCGCCGCGATGGTCGGCGTCCTCGTCATCATGGTGATGATCATCGCGGTGCTCGCCCTGGTGGTGGTGCGCGGACTGGCCCAGAGCCCGTGGGGCGTGTTCTCCATCGCCATGACCATCCCCATCGCCCTCTTCATGGGCTGCTACCTGCGGTTCCTGCGGCCCGGGCGAGTCGGCGAGGTCTCCCTCATCGGTTTCGCGTTGCTGATGCTCGCCGTGGTCTCCGGCAACTGGGTCAGCGAAACCTCCTGGGGCGCATCGTGGTTGAACCTGTCGCCGGTCGCCGTGTCCTGGCTGATCATCAGCTACGGCTTCGTGGCGTCGGCGCTGCCGGTGTGGCTGCTGCTGGCGCCGCGCGACTACCTCTCGACGTTCATGAAGATCGGCGCCATCGCGTTGCTCGCGCTCGGCATCTTCCTCGCGCATCCGCTCATCCAGGCGCCGGCGGTCTCGCGGTTCGCCCACCGGGGCGACGGACCGGTGTTCGCCGGGTCGCTGTTTCCGTTCCTGTTCATCACCATCGCGTGCGGCGCGCTATCCGGATTCCACGCCCTGATCTCGTCGGGGACGACGCCCAAGCTGCTGGAGAAGGAAAGCCAGATGCGCTTCATCGGCTATGGCGGCATGCTGACCGAATCGTTCGTCGCCGTGATGGCGCTCATCAGCGCGGGCGTCCTCGACCAGCACGTGTACTTCGCGCTCAACGCCCCGGCCGCGCAGACCGGCGGCACCGCGGCCACCGCGGCGCACTACGTCAACGGCCTCGGGTTGTCGGGCGGCCCGGCGACCGCTGACCAGCTGAACCAGGCCGCCACCGGCGTCGGCGAGAAGTCGATCGTGTCACGCACCGGCGGTGCCCCGACGCTGGCGGTGGGCATGTCCGAGGTGTTGAACCGCGCGTTCGGCGGCGCCGGGCTCAAAGCGTTCTGGTACCACTTCGCGATCATGTTCGAGGCGCTGTTCATCCTGACCGCCGTCGACGCGGGCACCCGGGTCGCGCGGTTCATGCTCTCCGATGCGCTGGGCAACCTGGGCGGGCCGCTGGCCAAGCTGCAAAACCCGAGTTGGCGCCCGGGGGTCTGGGGTTGCAGCCTGGCGGTGGTCGCCGCGTGGGGCGGCATCCTGCTGATGGGCGTGACCGATCCACTGGGCGGCATCAACACGCTGTTCCCGCTGTTCGGCATCGCCAACCAGCTGCTCGCGGCGATCGCACTGACCGTCGTCACGGTCATCGTCATCAAGAAGGGCTTGCTGAAATGGGCGTGGATGCCCGGGGTGCCGCTGCTGTGGGATCTGGTGGTCACGCTGACCGCGTCGTGGCAGAAGGTCTTCTCCGCGGATCCCGCCGTCGGCTACTGGACGCAGCACTTCCGGTACCTGGCCGCCCGCAGCGCCGGTAAGACGTCGTTCGGATCGGCCAAGAACGCCCATCAGCTCGACGAGGTCATCCGCAACACCTTCATCCAGGGCACGCTGTCCATCCTGTTCGCGGTGGCCGTCGTCATCGTGCTGATCGCCGGGGTCCTGGCCGCACTCGGGGCACTTCGCGGTCCCGGCAGCACGTTGAGCCGGCCTCTGACCGAGGACGAGCCGGTGCCCTCGAGGTTCTTCGCGCCCTCGGGTCTGATCCCCACCGCCGCCGAACGCGAGGTGCAACGCCGGTGGGACGCGCTGCCGGCGCCGGCTCCCGGGGTGGTCGGCGCTCAGCAGCGTTGACCGCCCGCTGACCGGTACCTGCCGGGGCGCGGTAGCGAGCCGCGCACAAACAGGTAGTCGACTACGCGTGCCTGATGGTGATCGCCGACCTTACGTTAACCGCATCACCGGCAGACCAACGCGAAGAAGGTGGACGAAATGCTGGTCACGCCAACGGGACTCCGGCCCGCACCCGTCAACGAGCCCATTCCGCAACCGCCCGCGGCGAGGCCGTCGGTCGAGGCGGCACCCGCAGAGGTCCTGATCAGCACACAGCAGGTGCTCTTCGGCACCGCCGCCGTCCAGGGGACGCGCCGCGCCCCCCTCGCCAGCCGGGTCGCCACCGCGCTGCGCCGGATGGCCGCGGACGCAAATCAGCCGCGGCATCCTTACCTGAGGCATTACGCGTACCTCGAGGACGCCCGCATGGCACGCGAAATGGAAAGGCTGTGAACGCCATCGTCAGCGTCGCCTGCGCCGTGCTGATGATGCTGCTCGCGGTGGGGACCTACAACCTGCAGTGGTGGCTCGAGCGCAACGACTACGAACGCCATTTCGAGGACTGACCGAATTCGGTGGGCACGCCGCGCGGAAAGGTCGTGCCGAAGTCAGCGGCGCGGTCCTAAACTTGCGCGATGAGAGTCGGTATCGACTTTGGCACCACCCACACCGTCGTCGCGGCCGTCGACCGAGGCAACTATCCCGTCGTCTCCTTCGAGGGGGTGGATGCGTGGCCGTCGCTCATCGCTGCCAATGCCGCCGGGGAGTTGCGCTTCGGCGCGGACGCGGCCGCCGTCCGCCACGAACCGGGTTGGTCGGTGCTGCGTTCGTTCAAACGCCTGCTCAACGACGCCGGACCGCAGACCGAAGTCACCCTCGCGGGCCGTGCCTATCGCCTGGCTGACCTCCTCGCCGGCTTCCTGGCCCAGCTGAAGACCGATCTGCAGCGGCACTCGAACGCCACCCTGGAGCCGGGCGAAGACATCGAAGCCGCGATCAGCGTGCCGGCGAACGCCTCGAGCGCCCAGCGCCTGCTGACCCTGGATGCCTACGTGGCCGCCGGATTTCACGTCGTCGCGCTGCTCAACGAGCCGTCCGCCGCGAGCCTGGAATACGCCCACCGGTATCGATCCACCATCACCGCCAAGCGCGAATACGTCCTCATCTACGACCTGGGCGGCGGCACATTCGACGCGTCGCTGCTGAAGATGACCGGGCACGCGAACGAGGTCGTCCTCAGCGAGGGCATTCAGCGCCTCGGCGGTGACGATTTCGACGAGGCGATCGTGGGGCTGGTACTGGCCGGCGCCAACCTGCCCGGCCTCGACGCCGCCGGGCGCGCTCTGCTCGCCGAGGAGTGCGCCGCCCGCAAGGAGGCCGTCGGGCCGCAGACACGCCGCTTCCTGGTGGACCTGTCCGCGGTCGATCGGCCCCCGTTCTCCTGCCCCATCGACGACGTCTACGCGGTGTGCGCGCCGCTGGTCGACCAGACGACGGAGTTGCTCAACCGGGTCCTGCACGATCCGGCGCGCGGCCGCAAGGACGTGGACTGGTCGGAGGTGGCCGGAATCTACGTCGTCGGCGGGGCCGGCGGCTTCCCGCTGGTGTCCCGGATGCTGCGCAGTACGTTCGGCGAGAAGCGGGTGAAACGCTCGCCGCACCCGTTCGCCGCCACCGCCATCGGACTCGCCGTCTTTTTGGACAAGGAGTCCGGTTTTGCTCTGTCCGAACGCTTCTCGAGGAATTTCGGAGTATTCCGCGAGGCCGAGGCCGGCGCCGGCGTCGTCTTCGACCCGATCGTGTGCAAGGACGTTTCGCTTCCGTCCGACGGGCAATCCCCGCTGGTGGTGAAGCGAAAATATCGAGCGGCACACAACATCGGGCACTTCCGGTTCGTGGAATGCAGCCGCCTGGTCAACGGGCGGCCCGACGGCGACGTCACGCCCTATGACCCGGTGCTGTTCCCGTTCGATCCGGCCCTCTACGACCGCGACGACCTCGGGCGCCAGCCCGTCGGCCGCTGGACGGAAGGGCCCGACGTCGAGGAGCGCTACGTGATCGCCCCCAGCGGTGCGGTGGAAGTGACGCTGACGACGAAGCCCGCCGGGTTCGAACGCACCTTCCGGCTGGAGCGGTGCGCGTCCGCGAGTTGATGAGCCATCCCGCCATGCAGTTATACGACGTGATGCGAACAACTTTCGCGGCACGGGAATTCACCGACGATCCATTGCCCGACGAGGTGCTGGGGCGCATCTTCGACAACGCCCGGTTCGCTCCCAGCGGCGGCAACAGGCAGGGCGCCCACGTCACCGTGGTGCGCGACGAAACGGCCCGCCGCCGGCTGGCCGAACTCGGCAAGCCCGCCGCTCGCCGCTACTTCGCCCAGTTGCAGGCGGATGAAAACCCTTGGAATTCAGTTGATCCCAGCGGGGTGCCACAAGGCGTCATCGACGCGACCGAGATCCCCGACACGTTCGTGGCGCCGATCGCCAAAGCGCCTGTGGTCCTAGTGGTTTCGGTCGACCTGACGGTGGTCGCCGCCGTCGACCAGAATCTGGACCGCGTCGGCATCGCCGGCGGGGCGTCGGTTTACCCGCTGATCTGGAACATCCTGCTCGCCGCACGCAGCGAGGGCTACGGCGGAACCATCACCACGATGGCGATCGCGGCCGAGGAACGCGTCCGCGAACTGCTGGGCATTCCCGACCGGCACGCGGTGGCCGCCGTCGTGCCGCTCGGAAAGCCGGTGCGGCAGCTGACCAAACTGCGCCGCCGGCCGGTCGCCGAGTTCATCACGCGAGATCGATTCGACGGCCCGGCGTTCGGCGGCTAAGGGGTCGACAGGGCCGATAGCGTCGAACTATGACCGAAATCGATCTGGACGCCTTGTCGACCCCCGAACACGGATACACCGTGGACGACCACGACGACGACGACCCGGTCCTGCTCGACCGCGACGGCAAGCACATCGACACCTGGCGCGAGCGGTACCCGTACGACCAGCGAATGTCGCGCGACGAGTACGAGCGACTCAAGCGACGGCTCCAAATTGAGCTGCTGAAACTGCAGAGGCACTGCAAGCGGGTCGGCGGCAGGCACGTGATCGTGTTCGAGGGGCGCGACGCGGCCGGCAAGGGCGGGACCATCCAGCGGTTCATGGAGCATCTCAACCCACGCAGCGCACGGGTGGTGGCGCTCGAGAAGCCGACCGAGCAAGAGCAGACGCAGTGGTATTTCCAGCGCTACATCAGCCACCTGCCGTCCGGCGGCGAGATGGTGCTGTTCGATCGTTCGTGGTACAACCGCGCCGGGGTGGAGAGGGTGATGGGGTTCTGCACCCCGGAGCAGTACGCCGAATTCATGGACCAGGCACCGCTTTTCGAGCAGATGCTGGTGGACAACGGGATCAACTTGACCAAGTTCTGGTTCTCGGTGTCACCGGCCGAGCAGCGCACCCGGTTTGCCATCCGGTTGGTCGACCCGGTGCGGCAGTGGAAGTTCTCGCCGATGGACATGGCGTCGGTGCGGAAATGGGATGAGTACACCACGGCCAAAGAAAGGATGTTCGAGGCGACCGACACCGACGATGCTCCGTGGATCGTGGTCCGGAGCAACGACAAGAAGCGGGCCCGGATCAACGCCATGCGGTACCTGCTTTCCAGGGTCGACTACGACGACAAGGACGATGAAGTGGTGGGTGAACCCGATCCGTTGATCGTGGGCCGGGCGCTGACCGACTGAGACGAAGGGAAACGACCATGTCCACCTGGCTCATCACCGGGTGCTCGACCGGGCTCGGTCGCGCGCTCGCCGAAGCCGTCATCGGCGCCGGCCACAACGCCGTCGTCACTGCGCGGGACGCAGCCGCGGTCGCCGACCTTGTCGAGGACGCACCCGAGCGGGTGCTCGCCGCCACCCTGGATGTCACCGACCCGGCGCAGGTCGCCTCGGCGGTGCGGCAGGCGCACGAGCGGTTCGGCCAGATCGACGTGCTGGTCAACAACGCCGGCTACGGCTATCGCGCCGCGGTCGAGGAGGGCGACGACGCCGACGTCCGCGCGTTGTTCGAGACGCATTTCTTCGGCACCGTCGCCATGATCAAGGCGGTACTGCCCGGCATGCGGGCGCGCCGCAGCGGCGCCATCGTGAACATCTCCTCGATCGGCGCCCAGCTGACCCCGGTGGGGTCCGGCTACTACTCGGCGGCGAAGGCCGCGATCGAAGGCGTCAGCGGAGCCCTTCGCGGTGAGCTTGTCCCGCTGGGCATTTCGGTGACCATCGTCGAACCGGGCGCCTTCCGCACCGACTTCGCCGGCCGTTCGCTGGCCCAGTCGGCCACCGTCATCGACGACTACGCCGCCACCGCGGGGCAGCGTCGCAAGGAAAACGACACCATGCACGGCAATCAGCCCGGCGACCCCGCCAAGGCCGGCAACGCCATCATCGCGGCCGTCGAATCGCCTGAGCCGCCGGCGTTTTTGTTGCTCGGGCCCGACTCGCTGGCCGCCTACCGCTACACAGCGGAGGCGCGCGCCGCCGAGATCGAAAAATGGGAAGAGCTCACCCGCGGCACCGATTTCGAGGGCTGAGCGCTAGGCGCGCACTTCCGGCAGCACGGCCTGCTCCCACGCCGCGAAGAACCCGTCCATGTCGGGCCCGATCTGCTGCACGTAGATCTCGTCGACGCCGGCGTCGATGTACTCGCGCACCTGCGCGATGTGCTTTTCAGGATCCGGGCCGCACGCGACGCTCTCGGCCACCGTCTGCGGCGGCACGAGCGACTGCAGGGCCGCGAAATCCTTGGGCCGCGGCAGGATTTGCGACGTCTGGCCGGGCAGGCCCTCGTTGGCCCACAACCGGTGTGCGGTCTTCAGGGCGGCGTCGGCGTCGGCGTCCCAGCAGACCTTGGTGCCGCCCTGCACCGGTTTGTCACCACCGCCGGCCTCTCGGAATTGCTTGACCAGGTCGCCGTCGGGCATGGCGATGCTGTAGCCGTCGCCGATGCGGGCCGCCAGCTCGACGGCCTGCGGGCCGAACGCGGACACGTAGATCGGCACCGGTTGCTCCGGCCGGGTATAGACCTGCGCCTCCTGCACCTCGTAATGCTTGCCGTGGTGACTCACCTCACCACCCTCGTGCAGCTTGCGAATGACCTCAATCGACTCCTCCAGCATCTCGAGGCGCACCCCGGCGGACGGCCAGGGATCGCCCAGGATGTGTTCGTTGAGGGCCTCGCCGCTGCCCACCCCGAGCACGAAGCGTCCGTCGAGTTGCACGGCCGCGGTGGCCGAGGCCTGCGCGATGATCGCCGGGTGGATCCGGACGGTCGGGCAGGTGACGGCGGTGCTGACCGGCAGCGACGTCGCCTCCGACAGCGCACCGATCACCCCCCACACGAACGGGCTTTGGCCCTGCTCGTCGTTCCAGGGGTGATAGTGGTCTGAGATCCACAGCGCCTCGAATCCGGCGTCCTCCGCGCGCTTGGCCTGGTCGATCAGTTCCTTGGGGCCGAATTGCTCGCAGGTGAGAAAGTATCCGATCTTGGTCATGGCGCCGGGCTACCCGCTGAGCACCCGGTTATGCGCCGTGCGGACACGGCGATCCCGTTGCGCACCGGACGCATCGCTTTCCACTCCCGCGGCACGCGCGAGGACGAGCACGAATCGCTTCATGGCTTATGCGAGCCGCAACCCGCGCCGCCCGCACCGCCGCGCGAGAACAGGTTCGCTTGTTTTGGAGAAGGTAGTTCTCCGCAGTCGAGAGACGGATTACGATCGCGGGTGACCTGTGCCGGTCCCGGCCGACCTTGGTCACGAACGACCCATGACGATCGGAGTCCATCATCGACGCCTGGATTCTCGACGCGGTCCGCACGCCCCGCGGGCGTGGCCGCCCCAACGGCGGACTGCACGGCGTGCACCCGCAAGCCCTGCTCGCCCGGTGCCTCGCCGCGCTGGCGGAGCGGGTCGGCTTCGAACCGGCCGACGTCGACGACGTGATCGCCGGCAACGGCATCCTGTCCGGAGACCACGGCGACGACATCGCCCGCCTGTCGGTGCTGCTGGCCGGCTGGCCCGAGAGCGTGCCCGGGATGACGCTGAGCCGATTCTGCGGTTCGGGACAGCAAGCGGTGACCGTCGCGGCCTCCGGCATCGCCGCCGGCAGCGAGGATCTGGTGATCGCCGGCGGCGTCGAGTCGATGTCGCGCTGGGATGTCACCGCCGGCGTCCCGACCATCGACGGCAACAATCCCGACCTTCGTGCGCTGTATCCGACTGTTCCGCAGGGTATTTCGGCTGACCTCATCGCCACCCTGGAGGGATTCAGCCGCGAGACCGTCGACGCCTACGCCGCGCAGAGCCAGAGCCGCGCCGCCGTGGCCATCGAGCAGGGACGCTTCGCGCGTTCGCTGGTCGACGTGCCGACGCCGGACGGAAGCATCGAGCGTGACGAGCACCCCCGCGCCGGCACCACCACCGAGTCGCTGGCCCGCCTCGAGCCGGCCTTCGCCGCGATGGGCGCCGCGTGCGCCGACGGCGAGCAGCACACGTTCGACGAGATCTGCCTGCAGCGCTATCCGGGCATCGACCGCATCGATCACGTGCATCATGCGGGCAATTCCTCCGGGGTCGTCGACGGCGCCGCCGCGGTGGCGCTGGCCTCCTCGAACTGGATGCACACCCATCGGGTGACGCCGCGGGCGCAGATCCGGGCCACCGCGGCCATCGGCAGCGAACCGGTCATCATGCTCACCGCGCCCGGACCGGCGGCTCAGCGATGTCTGGAACGTGCGGGCATGACCGTCGCCGATATCGATCTCTGGGAGATCAACGAGGCCTTCGCCGCCGTCCCGCTCAAGACCATGCGCGACCTCGACATCGACCCCGAGACGGTCAACGTCAACGGCGGCGCGATCGCGCTCGGGCACCCCATCGGCGCCACCGGCGCGATGCTGATCGGCACCGTGCTCGACGAGCTCGAACGCCGCGATCTGACAACGGGACTGGTGACCATGTGCACCGGGGGCGGGATGGGCACGGCGACGATCATCGAGCGGGTGTGAGCATGGCGGACACCGTGGAGCTCGAACGGCCCGCCGATGGGGTCGTCATCCTGCGGCTGAACCGCCCGCGACGGCTCAACGCCATCGACGAGGAGATGCAAACCGAATTGCGGCGGGCCTTGGGCGATTTGACCGTCGACCGCTCGGTGCGCGCCGTCGTGCTGACCGGCGCCGGGCGCGGGTTCTGCGCGGGTATCGACATGCGCGACTTCGGCCCCTCCATGCTGCAGGCGAGCGCGCCCGCGCTGGACCGGATGCGTTTTCAGGAGCGGATGGCCGCCCTCGCCGCAGCGGTGCACGCGCTGCCGCAGCCCATCATCGCCGCGGTCAACGGCCCGTGCGTGGGCGCGGGACTGGCGCTGTGCCTGGCCGCTGACATCCGAATCTGCTCGGCCGCAGCGTCTTTCGGCAACGCCGCCATTCTGCTCGGGCTGTCGGGCGCGGAGATGGGCATGAGCTACCACTTGCCGCGCATCGTCGGCACCAGCGTGGCCGCCGACTGGATGCTCACCGGGCGCACCGTGTCGGCCACCGAGGCCGACCGACGGGGTCTGGTCAGTGAGGTCGTCGAGGCGGGCCGGCTGGCCGACCGCGCCGTGGAATTGGCATCGCTGATCGCGAGCCATGCCCCGCTCGGAGCCCAGCTGACCAAGCGCGCCCTTCAGGTCAACACCGACGCCACCAGCCTGGCGTCGGCCATGGAACTGGAGAACCGCAATCAGGTGATTTCGCACGCGACCGACGAGGCGGCCGACCGCCGCAAGAAGTGGTCTTCATGACCGGTCCCCTGCGCGGCGTGCGCATCGTCATGATGGGCGGATTAGGGCCCGCGCCGTTTTGCGGAATGCTGTTAGGAGACTTGGGCGCCGACGTCATCCGCGTCGACGCTCTGTCCGGCGTTGACGGCCCGCTGCCCGTCGACCACACCGTCCGCCGCAGCCAGCGGTCACTGGCCGTCGACGTGAAGGTTCCGCGCGGCCGCGACCTCGTCCATCGGCTGGCCGCCGGCGCCGACGCCTTCGTCGACGTCTACCGGCCCGGGGTGGCCGAACGCCTCGGCATCGGTCCGGATGCGCTGCGGGAACGCAATCCCCGCCTGGTCTATGCCCGCATGACCGGCTACGGGCAGGACGGGCCGCTGGCCGGTCACGCCGGTCACGACATCAACTACCTGGCGCTGACGGGCGCCCTGCACGCCATCGGCACCGCCGAATCACCGGTCCCACCGCTGAATCTCGTCGGCGACTATGGCGGCGGCGGAATGCTGCTGGCGGTCGGGCTGCTCAGCGCGATCCTCGAGGCCCGCGAGTCGGGTACCGGTCAGGTCCTCGACGTGGCGATGGTCGACGGCGTCGCCGCCCTGCTGGCACCGTATTTCGGCATGCTTCCCGCCGGCACGTGGCGCGACCGTCGGCAGGACAATCTGCTCGACGGCGCCGCCCACTTCTACGGCGCCTACGCCACGGCCGACGGGCGCCACATCGCCGTCGGCGCCATGGAACCGAAGTTTTACGCCGAACTGTGCGACCGGCTCGGCGTGGACGTGCCCCACGACGATGGCGACCCCTCGGCCTGGGCCGCCCACCGGGCGGCGCTGGCCGCTCGTTTCGGCGAGAAGACCCGCGACGAGTGGCAGCGCCTCCTCGACACACCGGGATGCTGTGCGACACCGGTGCTTTCGCTGGCCGAGGCGCCGCGGCACCCGCACAACACCGCGCGGCAGACGTTCATCGAGCTCGACGGCATCACGCAACCCGCACCGGCGCCGCGCTTTTCGCGGACCTGCCCGGGCGCGCCGGCTTCTCCGTCGTTGCCGGGTGATCACACCCGCGCGCTGCTGGGCGAACTGGGATTGGACACAAGGGCCATCACCGAGCTGGAAGACGCCGGCGTGGTGGCGCAGAGCGAGAAGGGGTAGCAGATGTCGTGGGACTTCTCCACCGACCCGGAGTGGGCTGAACAACTGCGGTGGGTCGAAGGCTTCGTGCGCGAGGAGTGCGAGCCGATCGATTTGATCGTCAAGGAATCTCACGACCTCAACGATCCGGTGCGTCAAGCGCTCATCCCGCCGCTGCAGGAGGTGGTGAAAAAGCGCGGACTGTGGGCGACTCACCTGGGCCCACATCTGGGCGGCCCGGGCTACGGGCAGGTGAAGTTGGCGCTGCTCAACGAGATCCTGGGCCGCTCGGAATGCGCACCGATCGTCTTCGGCTCGCAGGCGCCCGATTCCGGCAACAGCGAAATCCTGGCGCACTACGGCACACCCGAGCTCAAGGAGCGCTACCTGGAGCCACTGCTGGACAACCGCATCATCTCGTGTTTCTCGATGACCGAGCCGCAGGGCGGGGCCGACCCGAAGGTGTTTCGCACCACCGCGGTGCAGGACGGCGATCACTGGGTCATCAACGGGGAGAAGTGGTTTTCGTCATTCGCCTCGATGGCGTCGTTCATCATCGTGATGGCGATGACCGATCCCGAGGCGCCGCCCTATCAGCGCTACTCGATGTTCGTCGTTCCCGGCGACACCCCCGGCATCAACGTGCTGCGCGACGTCGGGCTGGGTTACCAGCCGACCGGTGGTGGCCGCGAGGGCTATGTCCGTTACGAAAACGTCCGCGTGCCGGCCGATCACATGTTGGGCCCGCGCGGCGGTGCGTTCGTCGTCGCGCAGACTCGCTTGGGCGGTGGGAGGATTCATCACGCGATGCGCACCGTGGGCCTGGTGCGCCGAATCTACGACATGATCTGCGAGCGCGCGGTGTCGCGCTACACCCAGGGCGAGGCGCTGGCCAACAAGCAGCTCGTGCAGGAGATGGTCGCCGACTCGTGGATGGAGATCGAGGCGTTCCGGCTGCTGACTCTTCAAACCGCCTGGAAGATCGACCAATTCAATGATTACAAGGCCGTGCGGGCCGACATCTCGGCGGTGAAGGCGATGATGCAGAAGGTCCTGCACGACGTGTCGTCGCGGGCCCTTCAGGTGCACGGGTCGTTGGGCACCACCCACGAGATGCCGTTCGTGCAGTACCTGGTCGAGTCGTTCGTGCTCGGGCTGGCCGATGGCCCGACCGAGGTGCACAAGGTCACGCTGGCCAGGCTGTTGCTGAAAGACCGTGAACCCGCGCCCGATCTGTTTCCCTCCGAACATCTGCTGCGGTTGCGCGCGGCCGCAGAGGCCAAGTTCGCCGACCAGCTGGCGGGCATCCCCCGCGGCTGAGCGCGTACCCTCCTCAGACGGTCTTGGTGACGCCCACGTAGGACAGCACCACATCGGAATCGTCGGTCACCCGATTGAGCACCGCATAGGAGCGGATGAACGACTGGCCCACACACCCGTCGATCTTGACGTGAAAGTTGCTGACCATGACCCAGGGATTCGGGCCCCGGAACTGTTTTTTTACCACGGGCACCACGATCACGAGGCCGGGCTTGAGCCCGACGTTGAGCACGCCCGCGATCGGAGCAACGACCAATGGCAGCACGTCTCCGGGCACGCCGGTCACCGGTCCCGTCACACCCGGGGTGATGCCCGCGGTGCCGCCGATCGTGACGCCGTCGGACGTGCTCATGTCGATTCCGCAGCCGATTTCGTAACCCACCTCGAGCACCCCCTGGGGCCGCCCAGGCCCCGCCAGCGAGCCGACGAATATCCCGCTGGCGAGGTACTCACGGGACGAGGTCGCTGTGGTCAACGGCGCCACCGGCACCTGCGCCTCATCTCTGGCGCCGAGGCCCAGGGTCCAGCCGTCGGGGGTGTTGAGGACGACCGGAGGGTTGGAGGGCAACGCTCCGTCGGCCACCGGCGCCGCTTCCGGAGGGGGCGGGGCGGCATCGGGATCCGCGCCCGTCGTCGGCGCCGTGGGCAAAGAAACTGCCAGGCATACGGCGGCCACCAGGGCGCGACGAACGACCGCGACTATGGGCCTCACGGGCGAAACCGTACGCACCCGGCAATTCGGGTAGCGAAATTTGCTGGGTGGCCCTTCGAAGTTGTTGTGTGTTTGTAACTGTTACGCGATGTGGGGGCACGGGTAGACTTGGCCCTCGAAAAGCCAACAATCCCGGCACAAACCGAGGAGGCGGCGATGACGCTTCGCACCCGCGCTCGCGGACTGCTCGTCTGCGCGACGGCGGCCGTCGCCTTGGCGAGCGGCGCCGGCATCGCGCATGCGGACCCGAACGTCGATCCGCGCCCCCAGCCGCCTGGGATCGACGACGTGTGGAGCCCGTTCCCGACCACCTGGACCAACCCGTCCAATGAGGGCCAGCCCGTGAACGACACGGGTGACGTCGGAATGATCTGCGAGAATCTTCTGGTCCGCTGCCAGTAGAGCGTAACCCCGACGCTACGCGAGCGTCGATCGGGCGCGGTCGAGCAGCCTCGGCAAAACCGTTGCCATGGCTTCCAATTCGGCTCGCGGCGCGGCCCGGCGGCGATTGTGCTTGACGATCAGCGACCAGGTCGCCGCCGACTTGAAGCACGCCAGCGCGGTGAACCAGCCCAAATCTCCTATGCCGCAAGCTAACTCAGACCCATACAGCTCGGCGAGCTCGGCGACCGGTGGCACCATGCCGTCGGGCGCGCCAACCCGCCGGTACGTGTCCGGGTCGCAATTGATCAAAAACCAGCCCGCATCGATGCGCGGATCGCCTATCGACCAGATCTCCCAGTCGATGACGGCGTTGACACGCGATCCGGACGCGAGCAGGTTGCCCAGCCGGAAGTCACCGTGCACCACGCGGGGCGCCATCGCGTTCGGCGCGCAATCCAGCAGCGCATCGCGCACTTTCGGCCAGCCCGGCACCAGCGCCGGGTCGACGGTCGTCAGCGTGTCGGACCACCGGTGGACTTCGGCGACCGGGTCGACCACCGGCTGCCGGCCCAGCCCGAGGGCCGCTGGGGCGAGTCCGTGCAGCGCGGCCATGGTGCGGCACGCATTCCGGTACCGATCGCCCAGATGGGACGCGGGCGGGCAATCGTCGAATAACGGCTCCACACACTCGCCGTCGATGTGCGACATCACATACAGCGGCGGCGTGCCAGGCGGGTCACCCGCGTCCTCCCACAGCACCTTCGGCACCGGAACACTGGTCGCGCCAAGGGCTTTGATGATGCGGGCCTGTCGCAGCACGTCGCGATGCGCGACCGGTTCGACGCCCGGCGGCGCGACCTTGATCACCACGCGTTGGCCGTCCCTGCTGCCCGCGAAGGTCAGGCTGGAGGCTCCCCCGGTCAGCGGGACGACCCCGGTGACGCCGGCGCGGTCGAGTCGCCGGCGCAGCGCGGCAGGGTCCAGCTCGGCCATTCAGACCGCCGGCGCGGTCCAGCCGACCTCGGCGAGGAAAGGCTGGGTGTGTGCGACGCGCCCGGTCAGCGTCTTGGGATCGCCGGTGCACAACCGGAACGCCGTCTCGGTGATCAACGCGATGTCCTCGGTGTCGGCCTTGGCCAGATCGAGGGTGCCGGCGCCGGGCGTGGCCACCGGATTGGACGGGGCGGCGGCGTTGACCGCGATGCCATCGTCGTAGAGTTCGGCCGCAAGGCTTTTCGTCAACCGATTGAGCGCGGCCTTGGCCGTGCCGTAGATGCCGAATCCGGCGGTCCGATCGAACTCCGAGAACGGCGGACCGGGGGGCAGGTCGCCGCCCACCGAGGTCAGGTTCAGGATCCAGCCGCGTCCACGCTCGCGCATCGCGGGTATCGCCAGCTGACACAGGTGCAGGGGCCCCAGCACGTGCATCTCCATCATCAGCCGGGCACGGCGCTCGGGAAACCCGTCGAGGGACCGCAGGAACGTCACCGCGGCGTTGTTGACCAGGATGTCGGGCGCCCCGACGGCACCGGTCACCTCGGCGAAAAGCCGCTCCCTGTCTTCGGATTGGGATAGATCTGCTTGGACCGCAATGGCTTTGGCGCCCGCGGCGACGATCTCGTCGCGCGTCTGGCTCAGCGACCCCTGGTACTTCGGATCGGGGTCCATCGTGCGGGCGGTCAGCGCCACCGTCGCGCCTTCCGAAGCCAGCCGCACGGCGATCGCCTTGCCCAGCCCCCGGCTGCTTCCGGTGACCAGAGCCACCATCCCGTCGCATCGTTGTGCGCCCATCGTCGACCTCTCCGAACCCGTCCGTCGCTGGAAACAGCTTCTCCGTATCAGAGAATGCCATTATCGCCGGTCGAGGGGAAGCCTCAGCTGCCCGCCTTGCGGCGTAGCGCGTCGAGCGAGTAGGCGCCGCCGCCGGAGAAGACCAGCAGGAAGAAGGCGAAGCAGAACAGGACCGACAAGGCTCCACCGTTGCCGGCGGGCGGATCGGCGACGGGCCACAGCGCCTTGGGTTGATGAATCGAGAAGTAAGCGACCGCCATCTCCCCCGAGGCGACGAACGCGGCGGCGCGGGTGAACAACCCGCTTGCGATCAGCAGACCCGTGACGATCTCGATCAGTCCGGCATACCACTCCGGCCAGAGGGCGAACCCGATGTGAACGGGCGAGCGGACCGGCCAGTCAAAGACGCTTCGCGATCCGTATGCGGCGAAGAGCAAACCGTAGACGCATCGAAACAGGCTGAGCACGGCAGGGGCGTAACGGGCCAGTCTCTGGTCGAGCCCATTCATCACGCTGGCAAGGTTACGGTGGCGGCCCAGGCGAGCAGGCGACGCCACAGCCGATGCCGGCTCGACGCCATGTTGTGGCAGTGCGCGCTGTCGGCCAGCACGATCGTGGTGATGTCGGGGCTGCTGCGGTACAGGGCTGCCTCGGCGCGCGGATCCGGCGAGACGTCGACCACGCCGTAACCGACGAGCACCGGGACGTCGATCCGCGCCGCGTGCTCGGCGACGACGCCGGGGACCATCGCCGTGCCGAACACCCGGGGAACGACCGACTTGGCGGTGACGGAGTCGGCCGCGACGACGTCGGCGGGCACGTCGGCGAGGTGAAACCAACTCTGCAGCTGCTCGCGCGGCCCCTCGAAATACGGCTGCGGAAGGGCGGACAGAATTTCGGCGGCCAGCTCGGTGCGGCCTTGCGGGGTGGCGCAGCGCGCGACGATCGCGGCATCCAGGTTCAGTGGCGCGACGTGTTGATTGGTGCAACCCAGCACCGCCAGCCCCGCATAACCGGCAAACAACGCTTGCTGGGTGATGGCGAGATAGCCGCCCAGCGAATGCGCCATGGCGACCGGCGACGCGTGGACGCCGATCGTTTCCGGCAGGGCGGAGACGGCACACGCCAGCGTCGCGGCGATATCGCCGAAGTCGAAATCGCGTGCGGGCTGCGAGCTTTCACCGGTTCCCAAGGGATCGATCGTCACGACGGGGTAGCCGTTCTCGGTGGCGAAGCCGGCGAAGCTGTACCCGTGGTGGCCGGGGATGTCGAGGTCCCAGTATTCGCGGCTGTAGGTACCGCCCGGTAGGCAGACCAACACTGCAGGGGCCGGTTCGTGGCCGCGGGCGGGATAGTACGTCGCGGCCAGTGACGCGCGTTCCCCGATCACCTCGCTGACATCGAACTCCAGTGGATGCCCGGCAAGCGTCATACGGCGCAACCCTTCGTCGGCGAGCGGAAGGCGACGTTCATTGCCTCCCTGTGATGTAAATACGTACGTGTATCTGGGTATGCAAGGAGGCGTTTTGACCTATCTCTTTCTCCTCGGCGCGATATTCGCGGAGGTGATAGCGACCAGCCTGCTCAAGAGCACCGACGGCTTCAGCCGGTTGTGGCCGACCGTGGTGTGCCTGATCGGTTATGCCGTCTCCTTCGCGCTGCTCGCGGTGTCGATTTCGCGCGGCATGCAGACCGACGTCGCCTACGCGTTGTGGTCCGCGATCGGTACCGCCCTGATCGTCCTGATCGCCGTGCTATTCCTAGGCTCGTCGATATCCGTGGCGAAGGTGCTCGGTGTCGGGCTGATCATCGCCGGGGTGGTGACACTGAATCTGACCGGCGCGCACTGAGCGGGGTGCCATCCCCCAGAGCGGTGTTCCGCCGTTTTGTACTGTGTCCAGTTATCTTTCGGAGGTTCACGATGACGGTACCCAACGACGACAGCTGGGGTCCGGCCACCGGTGTGGGAACCACGGCCACGATGGCGGCTGCGGCGAGGGCCATCGCCACCAGGGATGGGGTCATCAGCGATCCATTCGCCGAGCCGCTGGTGCGGGCGGTCGGTGTGAACTTTCTGACCCGCTGGGCTACCGGTGAGCTGGTCGCCTCGGATGTCGACGTCGAGGGCAGCCCATGGGGCCTGGCCCAGATGCCTGCATCGATTGCGGCCCGCACGCGGTACTTCGACGAGTTCTGTGCCGATGCCGCAGCGGCGGGCATTCGTCAAACCGTCATCCTCGCCTCGGGCCTCGACGCCCGCGCCTATCGACTGGACTGGCCGACAGGAATGAAGGTGTTCGAGATCGATCAGCCGGCCGTCATCGAGTTCAAAACCACGACGCTGTCGCGGCTCGGTGCCGAACCAAAAGTCGACCTGTGCACGGTTGCGATCGACCTGCGCGACGACTGGCCGTCGGCACTGGCGACGGCGGGTTTGGACACCGGTAAACCCACGGCGTGGATCGCCGAAGGCCTGTTCGGCTATCTGGCACCAGCGGCTCAGGATGGGCTGCTCGATACGGTCACTGCGCTGAGCGCGCCAGGCAGCCGACTCGGGAGCGAGGCTGTGCCGAATACCGCCGACATGGACCCCAACGCAGCGCGCGAACGTATGCGCGAGGCGACGGCCAAGTGGCGCGACCACGGCTTCGAACTCGACTTCGCCGTGATCGGGTTTGAGGGTGAGCGCCACGACGTCGGTGCGTACCTGAAGGCGCACGGCTGGACGTCGGTCGCAACGCCGATGGCCAAGCTGCTCGCCCGCCACGGGTTGAGGGCGATCGCGCGGGCCGACGATAATCGACAGACTATGAATGGCGTCACCTACTACGCGTCCACGTTGGGCACAGCGCGTAAGCGTTAGCGGAGCTGCCCTGCACAGGTTTTGACAATTGCTCGCGTTTCGTTGCCGGCCGGTGAGCGCTTGTTCACGTTTCGGACTGCCGTTGCGCGTCTGATGTGCAAATATCGCTGCAAGACTGACGGTCTGTCGCCACCGGGCGTCGCAGCGGCCCGGGGCGGTGCTGCCCGCCACCCCCTAGCGAGTAGGACCCACCATGACCGATGTCGATTCGACGCCCTCCGACGGACTCTCCCCCGGCAACCCCACCCGGGCCGACTTGGTCGAGCATTCTCGCACCGGGATGGGCGCGGCGGCACTACAGCGCGCGATCAACGACCACCTGCGCTACTCGATCGGGCGCCCGGCGGCGGCCCGGCGCCCCGAGCACTACTACCGCGCGCTCGCCCTCGCGGTGCGGGACCGCATGCAGGATCGCCGGGTGGCCTCGACGCAGACCTCACTGGACCTCGGGCGCAAGGTGACCTGCTACCTGTCGGCCGAGTTCCTGATGGGCCCGCAGCTGGGCAGCAATCTGCTGAACCTGCAGATGGAGCGGGCCGCGCGCGAGGCGCTGGCGGCGATGGGCCAGAACCTCGACACGGTGCTGGCCTGCGAGGAGGAGCCCGGGCTGGGCAACGGCGGCCTCGGCAGGCTCGCCGCGTGCTACCTGGACTCGCTGGCCACCCTGGAGCGTCCGGCGATCGGCTACGGCATCCGCTACGAGTTCGGCATTTTCGATCAGGAGATCCACGATGGCTGGCAGGTCGAGCAGACCGACAACTGGCTGGACAACGGAAACCCCTGGGAGATCGCCAAACCCGACGTCAGCTTCTTGGTCAAGTGGGGCGGCTACGCCGAGCACTACACCGATGAGGCCGGCCACGACCGCGTCCGCTGGGTGCCCGGACGACTGCTGAAGGGCACCGCCTACGACACGCCAATCCAGGGCTACGGTGTCAACACGTGCAACGTGCTGACGTTGTGGAGCGCGCGCGCCGTCAAATCGTTTGCGTTGGAGGCCTTCAACACCGGTGACTACTACAAGGCGGTCGAGGACGAGGTCACGTCCGAGACCGTAACCAAGGTGCTGTATCCCAATGACGAGCCCGAGGCCGGCAAGCGGCTGCGCCTGCTGCAGCAGTACTTCTTCGTGTCCTGCTCGCTGCAGCACGTGTTGCACATCATGGACGACCTCGCCGACGTGTCCGTCAAGGAACTACCGCAGCGGTTTGCCTTGCAGCTCAACGACACCCATCCCTCGATCGGGGTCGCCGAGCTGATGCGGCTGCTGGTCGACGAGCGCGAACTGGACTGGGACGAGGCGTGGGACATCACCGTCGCAACGTTCGGCTACACCAACCACACCCTGCTGCCCGAGGCGCTCGAGACCTGGCCGCTGGAGATGTTCGCCGAGTCGCTGCCCCGCCACCTCGAGATCATCTACGAAATCAACCGCCGGTTCCTCGACGAGGTGCGCAGCCGCTTTCCCGGTGACGAGGAGCGCATCGCCCGGATGTCGCTGATCGGTGAGAACGGCGGCAAGAATGTCCGGATGGCGCACCTGGCCACCGTCGGCAGCCACGCCGTCAACGGTGTCGCCGCACTTCACTCGGAGCTGCTGAAAAGCAGTGTGCTCAAAGACTTTTACGAGATGTGGCCGGAACGTTTCAGCAACAAGACCAACGGTGTGACGCCGCGCCGCTTCCTCGCGCTGGCCAACCCCGGGCTGCGCGAACTGCTGGACCGCACCGTCGGTGACGGCTGGTTGACCGACCTGGGCCGCTTACGCGGGCTCGAGCCGTTCGTCGACGACGCCGCGTTCCGGCGCGAGTGGCGCGACATCAAGCGCAACAACAAGTCACGCCTGGCCAGATACATCCACTCGGTCGCCGGCGTCGAACTGAACCCGGACTGGATGTTCGACGTCCAGGTCAAGCGCATCCACGAATACAAGCGCCAGCATCTCAACGTCCTGCACGTCGTTGCGCTCTACCACCGGCTCAAGCAGAATCCCGGCCTGTCGATCCCGCAGCGCGCCTTCGTCTTTGGCGGCAAGGCCGCCCCCGGGTATTTCCTGGCCAAGCGAATCATCAAGCTGATCAACGCTGTCGGGGAAACGGTGAACGCGGACCCGGACGTGAACCGATTCCTGAAGGTGGCATTCGTGCCGAACTTCAACGTGCAGAACGCCCATATGATCTACCCGGCCGCCGATCTGTCCGAGCAGATCTCCACCGCCGGCAAGGAAGCCTCGGGCACCGGGAACATGAAGTTCATGATCAACGGCGCGCTGACCATCGGCACCCTGGACGGGGCGAACGTCGAGATGCGCGACGAGGTCGGGCCGGAGAACTTCTTCCGCTTCGGCCTGACGGAGGAGCAGGTCGCGGCGGTCAAGGCCGACGGGTATCGTCCGGCCGATTACGTCGACGGCAACGACGAGCTGCGCGCGGTGCTGGATCTCATTGCCGGCGGGACGTTCTCGCGTGGGGACGCCGAAGTATTCCGGCCCCTGGTGGACAACCTGCGCTACGACGACCCCTTCCTGGTGTGCGCCGACTACGCGTCCTACGCGGACTGCCAGGACCGGGTCAGCGCGGCCTGGCAGGACCGGGAGTCGTGGACGAAGATGTCGATCCTCAACACCGCGCGAAGCGGCAAGTTCTCGTCGGATCGCGCCATTGCCGAGTACTGCGACGAGATCTGGAACGTCTGGCCACTGACGATCAAGATCTAGCCCTGACCGGGCAAATCCGGCGCCGCGCCCGCGGTTGGCCGCCCGCCCCGGCGGCGGATCCGTCGGAAACGGGCTAGGGTGGGCGCTCACGCCACGACGGCAGGAGAGATGTGACTTCACGCTTCCGCGGCCTTGCACTGGCCGCGTTGACCATGGTGCTCGCACTGCTGCTCGCTCCGTCCGCCTCGGCTGACACCTACACGGACCAGCTGGTGAACAGATTCGACGCCCAGACGCACGTGGTGGTCGACCCGGGTGCCAGGCCGCCGCTGCAGAACCCCGACAAGCTGAACCAGCAGATCCTCACCAGCTCGTGGACGTGGAGTTCGGGGCCTCCGGTCTGGGTCGCGGCGGTATCGCCCGCCCAGAGCGGTGTGACCACGGCCGACGCCGTCCATGACGCCATGCTGGCCCGCAATGCCGAATTCAGCGGCGTCATTCTGGTGATCGATTCCCGCGGCTACCACGTCCGCGCGTACAACGTGCCCAAGGCCGTCGCGGACGATGTCGATCGATTGATGAATCAGTCGGCGAAGGACCACCGCAACGACCCCTACGGCGCGACGAGCGCCTTTGTCGGCAAGCTGGCGAGCGTCAACGCGGCCTCCCACGGTCCGGTGACCACCTCTCCCGTCGCGCACGAAAAGCACGACGACTGGGCCTGGCTGAAGGTTACGCTGGTGATCGTCGGCATCGGGCTGGCCATGGCCGGCCTGCTCTTGTTCGCGGTGGACCGAAATCGTAAGCACCGCAAGAACTCCGAGGCGCGTGAGGAAATCAAGCAGGGGTTGATCGCGGCCACGTCGAGCGTCAGCGACCTCGACAACGCGGTGCTGGCCGGAGACGGCGCCGATGTCAGCGCCGAGTCGTTGAAAGCCAATTCCAGCCTGCATGACGCCCGAAAGGCTTATGACAAAGGCGATTACGGTGCAGCGCGGGCGCATCTTCGGGTGGTGGAGGCCACGGTCGCCAAAGCCAACCGCAAGCTCGACCCCCGGCAACCCAGGCCCGACGTTGCCGCCGTGACGTCGGTGCCCGCCGACGATCGCAAGCAGGCGAGCGTGCGCACCACGAACCCCGACACCGGCGAATCGGTGACGATCAACAACAACAACTACAGCACCACCGCGCAGCCCGGCTACCCGTACTACTACGGCGGTGGCTACCACAACGGAATGTTCTTCTATCCCGGCTATTACCCGTACGCGTTCTGGGGTCCGGGCTGGACGTGGGCGCTGACCGACGTGCTGCTGATGGATGCGCTGCTCGACGACCATTGGGGCGGCAGCTACGAGCGCGGCTTCGAGGCCGGCCGCGACTCGGCCTTCGCCGATGCCAACAGCTACGCCGATGACGGCGGCCAGGGCGTGGGGTACGACAGCGCACCCGCCGATGGGGGATTCACCGGCGGCTACCAGGACTCGGGCGGCGCAGGCATCGGATTCGCTGGCGGTGACGCCGCATACTCTGGCGGCGGTGACGTGGGCTTTGGCGGCGGCTGGGACTCCGGTGGCGGCTGGGATTCCAGCGGCTCAGATTTCGGCGGCGGTTCGGACTTCGGCGGCGGCGGGTCCGATTCCGGTGGCGGCGACTTCGGGTTTTGACGCGGCGCCGGGCAGGTCGAGAAGTTAGGTTCCTTCGATGAGTACGGACAAGATCAATCGCGCCATCCTGCTCGTCATGGTAGTGATCGGCGCGATCGCGTACGGCGTGCTGTACAGCCACGCGTCAATCGTCTTCAGGCTGTTGGTGCCGCTCGCCCTGATCATCCTGGTCGTATTGATCGTCCGGGACGTCATCAAGGACCAGGACTCCGGAAAGCGCTGAGGCCCGCCGCGACGGCTACTGAGGTAGCGTTCTGAGGAGTCTTCGATGGTTCGGCAGGAGAGCAGATGACCGCAATGCTGGAGTCGGGCCTATTCGGTTTTCTCACGGTAGTAAGCCTTGCGCTCGCGTTGACATTCGTTGCTCTCGCCGCTGTATACGTGAAACGGTTGGGAGACCGAACACCTCTTCCAATAAGCGACGACATTGGCAGTGCCAAAGCCGTTACGCGTAAAGTGCGCAAAGGCGAACCGATGTCGCAGGAAGAGTTGGATTATGCGCGGGAGATCGTGGGCCGTCGCAGCTCCGTGATGACGTTCTCCATCCCCGCTGCGTTATTCAGTGCGGGATGCTTTTATGTGTTCGGCAGCCTTTACCACTTGCACGGTGCGACGCCCTCCGAACGGACATTTCTCGGGGTGTTCCCGATGTTGGCCGCCATGAACTTCACGACTCAGATTCTGCGCAGCAGACGTTTGAGAAGGCGGCTGCGGAAATTGTCCTGACGCCACACCGGACCGGGCGTCTCATGCGGCCACGGGCAGATCGGTACGCCGCCGGCAGCTCGGGTCGCGTTGCGGTTGCGTTGTCGCTAATCTTTGCACGATCATATGTCCATTGGATACATGAACGTCTACTATCCGCATGTGCACGAGCGCGGGAGCGGGGGCGAGAACACGATGTGCGGACCGGATTCCGAAGGGTGATGGCGTGAGCCCCCGTTCAGCCGGCAGGACCGTCTTGGCCCGGGCCTGGATGCCTCTGGTTGCGGTCGTTGCGGTCGGGGTGGGGGCGGTGGCCATGTGGAAGGTGCACCAGTTCTCCGAACCCCCGCCAGTCGTCACTGTCAACGAACCGGCGGCGCCGCCGGAGTTCAGTATCAAACGAATCGACTACGAGGTTTTCGGCTCCGTCGGGCAAGGGGGGACGCTCGTCTGGGTGGACTACGACGGGCATCCGCACACGGTCGACCTGACGAGCTTGCCGTGGTCGCACACCGAGTCGACCACGCTCACCGTGGTGTCCGGCAGCATCTCGGCGCAGGTCCATGGTGGTTCAGTCGGCTGCCGGCTGCGGGTGAATGGCGTTGTCCGCGCTGAACAGTCCGATACCCACCAGGATGCGCACGTCTTTTGTCTGGTGAAGTCCGCATGAGCGAGCATCCAGCCGAGCACCGCGTGAAACGACCTTTCGTCCCCAGAATGGTCCGCATCTTCGCGATACCGATCATTGCCTTCTGGGCCCTTCTCGCTATTTCGACGAACACCTTCATGCCGCAGGTAGAGCGGGTCGCTGAAGAACTCGCGGGGCCGGTGGTCCCGCACTATGCGCCGTCGCAGCGGTCGTTGCTGGCCATCGGTGCGAAATTCCAGGAGTCCAATTCGACCAGCTTGGCCATGGTCGTGCTGGAAGCCAACCGGCAGCTGGGCGACGGCGACCATCAGTACTACGACGAGTTGATGCGCCGGCTGTTGCGGGACACCAAGCATGTGCAGTCCGCCATTGATCTGTGGGGGAAGCCGATCACCGCGGCAGGCGCGCAGAGTCTCGACGGCAAATGCACGTACGTGCTGTTGCGTCTCGCGGGTGATATCGGCCAAATGCAAGCGAACGAGTCCGTTGCCGCCGTACGGGATATCGTCGCCAAGGACACTCCGCCGCCTGGGCTCAAGGTCTACGTCAGCGGCGCGGCCCCGCTCGCCAAAGACACGGTGGCTATTGCGAATAACAGCTTGAACAACATCACGATCGTGACGATCTTCCTCATTCTCGGGATGTTGCTGCTGGTGTACCGCTCCATCGTCACCCTGTTTGTGCCCTTGGCCGGGGTTCTGTTCGAGCTGCTGGTCGCGAAGGGGGTCACCGCAACCCTCGGGCATCTCGGGTACATCGAGCTCTCGTCATTCGCGGTGAACATCGTCGTCGCACTGACCCTGGGAGCGGGGACCGATTACGGCATCTTCCTGATCGGCCGCTATCACGAGGCGCGACACGACGGCGAAAGCAGGGAGGAGGCGTTTTACACCGCATACAAGAGTGTCGTGCCGGTCATCCTCGGCTCCGGGCTGACGATCGCGGGGGCGTGTTACTGCTTGACGTTCGCGCGACTCAACTACTTCCACACCATGGGCCCGGCCGTCGCTATCTCCATGCTGTTCACCATCTCGGCAGCCCTGACGCTCGGCCCGGCCTTCTTGACCGTGGGCAGCCTGTTCGGGCTCTTCGACCCGAAAAGCAAGGCCAAGGCGCACCTGTATCGGCGCATCGGGACGAGTGTGGTCCGGTGGCCGGTGCCGATCCTGTTCGCCAGCTCCGCTGCGGTGTTACTCGGCGCGATCTTCGTGCCTACGTACCGGCAGAACTATGACGACCGGCAATACCAGCCGATCAAGGGTCTCGCCAATCAGGGTTTCGCGGCGGCGGATCGGCACTTCCCGAAGAGCAAGCTGTTCTCCGAGATGCTGATGATCGAGTCCGATCACGACCTGCGAAACTCGGCTGACTTCATCTCACTGGACCGCGCGGCCAAGGCGCTCGAACGCCTTCCCGGCGTGGCGATGGTGCAAAGCATCACCAGGCCCATGGGCCGAGCTTTGGAACATGCCACGATTCCCTACTTGTTCACCACACAAGGCAGCGGGAACGGTCAACAGCTTCCGTTCAACCAGCAGCAAAACGCCAACACCAGCCAGCAGGCACAGATCACGACGCATACCGTCGCGGTCTTGCGCAAGGAAATCGGCTTCTTTCAGCGGGTGTCCGACGAACTGCATCAGACGGTGCTCACCGTTGAGGACCTGGAACGGGTCAGCAACGAAATGAACGAGGAAGTCTCCAACCTTGACGACTTCTTCCGCCCGGTCAAGAGCTACTTCTATTGGGAGAAGCACTGTTTCGACATCCCCATCTGCTGGGCATTCAGATCGTTGTGGGACACGATCGACCACATCGACCACCTGGCCGAAGACATCAAGTTCGCGAGAGTCTCTCTCGTGGAGGTGGATCAGGCGTTCCCGCAGATCATCGCGCAACTGAAACTCACGGCCGACGACTCGGAGTCTTTGGCGGCTCTGTTGGTCAACACCTACGGTTCCTCGTCTCTGCAGACCACCCAGACCGACCAGACATACTTCGACCAGGTCAATGTGGGGCTCGACTTCGACCAGTCCCGTAGCGACGACTTCTTTTACATCCCGCACGAGGGCTTCGACAACGAAGACGTCAAGACCGGCATGAAGCTGCTGATGTCGCCGGACGGCAAAGCTGCTCGTTTCATCGTCACCCACACGGGGGACGCCAATGGCCCGGAAGGCGTGCAGCACGTCGAACAATTCCCCAACGCGATAACCGCCGCGCTCAAAGAGACCTCGCTGGCCGGCGCGAAAGTTTATATCGGCGGTTCGGGATCAACCAATAAGGACATCAAGCAATACGCCGCCTCCGATCTGCTCATCGTGGCGATCGCGGCATTCGTGCTGATCTTCTTGATCATGTTGTTCCTGACGCGAAGTCTGATGGCCGCCATCGTCATCCCCGCCACGGTGGCCTTCTCCTACGCCGGTGCGTTCGGGCTCTCGATACTCGTCTGGCAGCACCTCATCGGCCTACCGCTGTACTGGCTGATCCTGCCGTTGACGTTCATCATCCTGGTGGCGGTGGGTTCCGACTACAACTTGCTGTTGATCCTGCGTGTCAAAGAGGAACTGCACGCCGGAATTCACACCGGCCTCATCCGCGCGCTCGGGAGTACGGGTGGCGTGGTGACATCGGCGGGTCTGGTGTTCGCGTTCACCATGCTCGCGATGCTGAGCAGCCAGCTTCGAACCGTCGGCCAGGTGGGTTCGACCGTGTGTATCGGCCTGCTGCTCGACACGCTGATCGTGCGTTCGTTCGTCGTGCCGTGCATCCTGCGGATCATGGGACCCTGGTTCTGGTGGCCCACACTGGTGCGTACGCGTCCGCTGCCGCAGCAACGAAAGGCCCAGATCGCATGAGCGACAACGACAAACCCCTGGCCGGCCGGGTCGCGTTCGTCACCGGCGCCGCACGCGGACAGGGCCGTTCGCATTGCGTGAGGCTGGCCCGAGCCGGAGCCGACGTCGTCGCCATCGACGCCTGCGGCCCGGTGGCCGCGAACAACGGCTACCCGGCGTCGACGCCGGAGGACCTGGCCGAAACCACCAGCCTGGTGGAAAGCGAAGGCCGCAAGATGCTGGCCGCGCACGTCGACGTGCGCGACGCCGCCGGGCAGCAGCGCATCGTCGACGAGGCGATCACCCAGTTCGGCCGCCTCGACATCGTCGTCGCCAACGCCGGCGTGCTGAATTGGGGCCGGCTGTGGGAGATTTCGGCACAGCAATGGCAGGACGTCCTCGACACCAACCTGACCGGCGTCTGGAACACCATCAAAGCCGCTGTGCCCGCGATGATTCGGGCGGGCAACGGCGGCTCGATCATCACCATCAGCTCGGCCGCGGGCGTGAAGGCCGTACCCGGTTGCGGTCACTACTGCGCCAGCAAGTTCGGTGTGGTCGGGCTGACGAACTCGCTGGCGGTCGAACTCGGCGGATACGGCATCCGGGTGAACTCGGTACACCCGTACGGCACCGACACCCCGATGGGCAACGACCCCTCGATGTGGCAGCTGTTCGCCGACAACCAGACCTACATTCACAGCTTCTCCCCCGGCGCGTTGCCCACCGACTCGCTCGCCGACCCGAACCTGGTCTCCGACATCGTCCTGTGGCTTGCCAGCGACGCGTCGTCACTGGTGACGGCCGCGCAAATTCCCGCGGACAAGGGCTACCTGAAGATCTGATGAGAGAGCCGCCGGGCGCGCCGCCGACGACGGCATAATCGTGTCGTGAAGGCACCCGGCGCCGCGACGCCGAAAGCGCGCGCCGGATCGCTGCGACCCGGCGAACTGGCGCAAGCATCGGTGATGGGCGCCCTGTGCGCGGCGATCGCCATCATCGCGGTCGTCCTTCCGCACGGCGGGGGGCTCGGCCTGCTCGGCAGCGTGCCGACCGGGCTGCTGGCCTATCGCTACCGGATCCGCGTTCTGATCACCGCGACGGTCGCCGCCGGCGTGATCGGCTTCCTGGTCGTCGGCCTGAGCGGCCTGGGCGCGATCGGGCTCTGTGCCTATGTCGGGGGCCTGGCCGGAACCGTCAAGCGGCACGGCCGCGGCACGCCCACCGTCACCGTGGTGTCCTGCGGCGCGGGCGTCGTCGTCGGCGCCGGCATGGTCGTCGCGCTGACCGTGCTGACCCGGTTCCGGCAACTCGCCTTCCACGCCGCGAGCGCCAGCGTGGACGGCGCCTCGACGGTCGTGTCGCGGGTGCCGCAGCTGCGTCCGGCCGCGCAAGAGTTCAAGGCGTTCTTCGCCGAGGCGCTGCATTACTGGCAGTGGCTGGTGCTCGGGTACGCCGTCTTCGCCATCGTGGGCGCCTCGCTGGTCGGCTGGTGGGCGTTGTCGCGGGTACTGGAGCGGCTGCGCGGGATTCCCGACGTGCACAAGCTGGACGCCCCCGCCGGCGACGGGCCGATCCGGCCCGTCCCGGTCCGGCTGGACCGGGTGCGCCTGCGCTACCCGCACGCCGACCACGACGCGCTGCGTGCGGTCGACCTGGACGTGCGAACTGGGGAGCACATCGCGGTCACCGGCGCCAACGGCTCCGGAAAGACGACGCTGATGTTGATCCTGGCCGGCCGCGAACCGACCTCGGGCACCGTCGACCGCCCGGGGGCGGTCGGGCTCGGCGAACCCGGCGGCACCGCGGTCATCATGCAGCACCCGGAGAGCCAGGTGCTGGGCACGCGGGTCGCCGACGACGTGGTCTGGGGACTGCCGCCCGGCAAGACCACCGACATCCCCCGGCTACTCGGCGAGGTCGGTTTGGCCGCGCTGGCCGACCGCGACACCGGCAGCCTGTCCGGCGGAGAGCTGCAGCGCCTGGCCGTGGCCGCGGCGCTGGCGCGCGAGCCGGCGTTGCTGATCGCCGACGAGGTCACAAGCATGGTCGATCGGCAGGGCCGGGAGAAACTGCTCGCCGTGCTGTCCGGCCTGACCGAACGCCACCAAACCGCGCTGGTGCACATCACCCATTACAACGACGAGGCCGAATACGCCGACCGCGCAATCACACTCGGCGACGCATCGGTCGAGACCGATCTGGTGCAGAGCGCGACCGCCCCGGCGCCGACGGTGACAACCGATCTCGCCTCCGACGCACCGGTGCTCGAACTCGTCCACGTCGGACACGAATACGCCGGCGGCACGCCGTGGGCTCAGACCGCGCTGCGCGATGTCAGCTTCGCGGTGCACCAGGGTGACGGGCTGCTGATCCACGGCGGAAACGGTTCCGGCAAGTCGACACTGGCGTGGATCATGGCCGGATTGACCACGCCGGCCACCGGCGCCTGCCTGCTCGACGGGCGCCCGACCGCCGACCAGGTGGGCTCGGTCGCGCTGCAGTTCCAGGCGGCGCGGCTGCAGTTGATGCGCAGCCGGGTCGACCTGGAAGTGGCGTCGGCGGCCGGGTTTTCACCCTCCGATCACGCCCGGGTGACCGCGGCCCTGGCCGCCGTCGGCCTGGATGCCGGGCTGGCAAAGCGGCGCATCGACCAGCTCAGCGGTGGCCAGATGCGTCGCGTCGTGCTGGCCGGGCTGCTCGCGCGCTCGCCACGGGTGTTGATCCTCGACGAGCCGCTGGCGGGGCTGGATGCCGCCAGCCAGCGCGGGCTCGTCCAGTTGCTCACCGAGCGGCGGCGCGACACCGGCCTGACCGTGGTGGTCATTTCGCATGACTTCGCCGGGCTTCAGGAGCTGTGTCCGCGCACCCTGCACCTGCAGGACGGTTCGCTGCAGCCGGCACCGGCTGCGGCCCAGCATAGTTCGGTCGCTACCGCCGCCGCGGCCAAGCGCGCGTCCGGTCGCCGGCGCCCGGTCGTGCTGCTACGGCCGGTGCCGGGCAGCTCGCCCATACACGAGCTGTGGGCCGGAACCAAACTGCTTGTGGTGTTCGGCATTTCGTTGCTGCTGACACTTTTCCCGGGCTGGGTCGCGATCGGGCTCACCGGCGCGCTGGCGGTAACGGGACTACGGCTGGCGCGCATCCCGCGGGGCGTGCTGCCGTCGGTGCCGCGCTGGCTGTGGATCGTGCTGGTAATCGTCGGCATCAACGCGGCGTTCGCCGGCGGCAGCCCGAGGGTGCACCTGGGCACGATGTCGCTGGGCTTCGGCGGCCTGCTGGACTTTCTGCGCCTTACCGCGCTGTCGGTGGTGTTGCTCGCCCTGGGCGCACTGGTGTCGTGGACGACCAACGTCGCCCAGGTCGCCCCGGCGGTCGCGACTTTGGGTCGCTTCCTGCGCCCGCTGCGGATCCCCATCGACGACTGGTCCGTCGCACTGGCGCTCGCGCTGCGCACCTTCCCGATGCTCATCGACGAATTTCGGGTGCTCTTCGCCGCCCGCCGGTTACGGCCCAAGCGGCCGCCGCAGACCCGCTGGGCCAGGCTGCGACGCCCGGCGACCGACGTGATCGACGTGGTCGTCGCGGTCATCACCGTGACACTGCGCCGCGCTGACGAAATGGGCGACGCCATCACCGCCCGCGGCGGCACCGGTCAGATCTCCGCCGCCCCGTCGCGACCGAAACCGGCCGATTGGCTGGCACTTTCGATCGTGCTGGCGGTGTGCGGTGCGGCCGTTGCCGCCGAGCTCGCGTTGTACGCCGGCCACTGACCCGAAACGCGCTCAGAACCGCGCCAGTGCGGCGACGTCGGCCAGCGCACAGTCCGGGATACCCTCGGCCGCGCGCAGCAGGAAGTTGAGTTTCGCGATGCGCTCTCCCGACCGCGGTGCGCCGTTCTTCTGAAACGGTGCACCCAGGCCCACCGCCAAGTCCATCACCACATCGTCGATCACGCCGCCCGAGCGGCCCGATGGGATCGCCAAAACGTCGTTGCGCGTGGCGTATTCGAAGCAGTCCAGGGCTTCGGCGATGGTTCCGACCTGGTTGGGCTTCAGAATGAAACCGTCCACGGCCGACGTCTCGACGGCCCGCTGCAAGCGGGCGCGGTTGGTGACGATCAGGTCGTCTCCGAGAATGATCGAACGGTCCACCGCCTGCACCGCTTTGGCGAACCCGGGCCAGTCATCGCCGTCCAGCAGGTCTTCGATGAACAGCATCGGGAACTGCTGCGACAGCCCCCGGGCATAGTCGATCAAAGCCTCCGCCGTCACCCGTTCGCCGTTGAAAGCGTATGTCGCAGAGTCGGTGTCGTACACCTCACTGGACGCGCAGTCCAGGGCGAACGCCATGATGTCGGCGCAGCCGGCGCGCTCGACGGCCTCGGCCAGCACCTCCAGGACGGCGTGCGGATCGCCGGAGGGCGCGATGTATCCATACGACGACGCGAGCATCGGTGTGCGGCCCAGCCGCTCGGTGAGCACCTCGCCGAGCGTCTCGAACAGGCTCACCCCGTGTTCGACCGCGGATTCGATCGAGTCCGCTCGATAGGGCACGACGAGGAACTCACTGAACGTCTGGCAGACATCGCCGTAGTGACCCCCGTTGATCATGTTGAAGCTGGGCACCGGGACGGTGGCCGGCGGCTCGAGCCCGAGCAGTGCGCCGATATAGCTGTAGGTGGGTGCGCCGGCCGCGGCGGCCGCCGCCCGCAGCAGCGCGATCGACGTGGAGTAGACCGCGTTGCCGCCGAGCCGCCGCTTGTCGGGCGTGCCGTCGAGATCGATCATCACCCGGTCCAGGGACCGCGGATCGTCGAGCTCCGCGCCGATGAGGGCAGGGGCGATTTCGTCGGTCACCGCGGCGATGGCGCGGTGCACGCTCAGCCCGTTGTAGTGGGTTCGGTCACCGTCGCGCAGCACGAACGCCTCATGTGAACCCACCGAGCTGCCCGTCGGTGAGGCGCCGCGGCCGACAACGCCGCTGTCGGTGGTGATTTCGACCTCGAGCAGGGGCCGGGCTTTGCAGTCCAGCAGTTGGCGTGCGATGACGGATGCGATCTTCATCATCGACCTCCCGGACCCAGGATTTCAGCGTAAGACCACGCCACTGAGAGGTCACTGAGAAGTCACCACCCGTCATTTCCCGCCCGGCCGCGCTAGGCTAGCGTTTACACAAGTAGTACTGTAAAAACTCCGAGTGTCGGACAGCGAGATCCCGAAGGAGGATCTTCATGCGGCCGGTTGTGAACCTTGATCGGTGCGAAGGCAATGCCTACTGCGTGAACATCGCGCCGAATGTTTTCCAGCTCGACGATGACGACTACGCGGTGGTCATCGCCGATCCGGTTCCCGTCGAGCAGGAGGCGCTGGTCGAGCAGGCCATCGCCGAGTGCCCGCGCGCCGCCCTGTCGCGCGAGGACTAAGGGCGCCACGGGTCTACTCGTGCTCTTCCTGGACGCCGAAAGTGTTGACGGCCAACGCCAGCAAGAGGTAGCCGCCGATGGTGAACATCAGATCCATGCACTGCTGCTGCGTGAACAGCCCGCCCAGTAAGTCCCAGGTCGGTTGGCCGATCGTGCTGTCAGCGGTCAGTTCATCGACGGCCCGGACCACGGCCTGATCGGTCCGGTCGGCGCAACGACCGGAGCGGATGTCGTCGATCTCGGATTCGGTCAGGCCGGCACGCAGGGCGATCGGAATATGGTGCGACCACAGGTAGCCGCAATTGCTGCGGTGCACCACCCGCAGCAACGCGACTTCGCGCACCCGGGGCGACAGCGTCGACCGCATGAGCAGGTAGGCGTTGAACGGTAGGTAGGCCGCGGTCAGGTCGGGGTGGCGGACCATGGTCGACAAAACATTGCCCGCGCCAATGGGATTCGCCCGCTCGGCCGGGATCAGCGATGCCAGCGCCGCACGGGAGGTCTCGTCCCACTCGTCGGCGGGCAACGGGGCCAGGCGCAACGGGTGCCGGTCGGGCGTGGGCATCACTGGATCGGCTCGTCGCCGAGCACCGTGGTGCGCAGCATTTCGCGTTGTGAATCGGGGTCGTACGGTGCCGCGCGGTGCAGCACCCCGCGGTTGTCCCAGATGACGGTGTCGCCGACCGACCAGTTGTGGCTGTAGACCCTGTCGGGCACCGTCGCGCGCTCAAGGAGGCTGTCGAGCAGGGCGCGTCCCTCGTCGGGATCCATGCCGACCACGTAATCCGCGGAGGCACCCAGCACCAGCGACTTGCGGCCGCTGCGGTGTGTCCACACCAGCGGGTGCTCGTGGGTGCGACGAGATCGCCAGCGCTGCACCAGGTCCGGTGACGGGTCGGGGTAGACGCGGCGCTGGGAGGCCTCCAGCGAGTGCACTACCCGCACGGTGCCGAACCGCTCCTTCTCCTCGTCGCTCAGGGCGTCGTAGGCGGCGTACGAGTTGGCGAATTCGGTTTCGCCGCCCCATTCGGAGACCTGCACCGCCGACAAGACGGTGGCCTTCTGCGGGCATTCGTCGCCCAGCGGTGTGCAGCCGTCGATGTGCCAGTCGAAGGTGGCCTTGAGGTAGGCTGCCGACGCGTTCTTCGACTTGTCCAGCGTGATCGGGTAGATGCCTGCCACCGGGTGGTGGCCGTCGGACGAGTGGTCGATCTCGCCGAGGCGGCGGCAGAAGTCGACCTGGGCCGCCGGGTCGAGCCGCAGGCCGCGAAAGACCAGAACTCCGTTGTCTTCCAACGCATCCAGCACCGCCTCACCGACCGAGTCGTCGCTTGCCAGTGCGGCCGGCTCCAGACCCGCGACTTCGGCCCCGACGGAGTCGGTGAGTTTGGTGATGGTGAGCAGACTCATGGTCGCTCCTTTCGTCAGGGCACCGGTCCGCCGGTGCGGATCATGACCGCGTCGGCGGCGTCGACCGGGGCGGGTTGGTGCATGATCTCCACCGCCATGGCGACCATGATCAGCGAATAGATCAGGTGCAGCAGGTTCAGTGCATCGTCGGGCACGTTGTCGAGGGGAAACTTGTCGCAGTAGTCGATCGCCTCTTCGAGGCGGGGGAAGAACGCGTCGTAAAAGGCGCGCAGCTCCGGCATCGACGCGTTCACCCGGGCGTTCCAGCGCTCGGTTTCCGTTGCCAAGCACCAGGTTTGGGCGTACTCCTCCAGCTCGGCGAACGCGCTGGGCAGCATTGGAGGCATCCTCACACCCCCACCGAATCGCGCTCGCGGCGATAGGCTTCGACCCAGTCCACGGCAACCTTGTGCAGATGGCGCACCAGGATCTCCTGGTCGTTGAGGGGGAACTCGTCGACGATGCCGTACTCCAGCGCCGCCTGCGTCCCGCCGAGCATCCCGGCGTCTTGCAGCGCAAACTCTTTCAGCACCACCGAGGCGACTTCGTGCTCGATACGCTCCCGCACGGTGCGCGCCGGATGGAAGTAGGTATACGCCTCGAACCGGTGCGTGTTGTGCGAGGTCGGCCAGTACCGGTACAGCAGGTACCAGCCGCCATAGATCAGGATCTCGATGTTGGGGAAGATCTGGAAGTTGCTGATGCCCCAGGGCTCGATGCCGCCCGGGTTGAGGCCTGCCGGCAGTTCGCCGATGTCGGGGGTTCGCCACGGTCCCACCAGCCCGCTGCGGGTGGCCCGCTCGATCGGATACATGTATTCCGGTGGCAGCAGCCAGCGGCGCCGCCCGGCCGTGGAGACCAGCCGGTGCGGGCCGTCGAGTTGGAAATGCCCGCAGGTGAATCCGGCGTTGGGGTCGCGCACCTCGGCAGGCACTTGCTGTGAGTGCAGCGAGGGCACGTGGTAGTACTCCTGGAAGGCGTCGGCGAAGATCTTCCAGTTGCTGTTGTTGTGGGCCACCCACTCGTAGCGTTCGGTCAGCTTGCCGAACGGATAGTCGTCGAGCCCGGTGATCATCGGGCCGAGGAATTCACGCAGGCCCTGGCGCGGTTCGGTGTCGAAGTTGATGAAGACGAAGCCGTTCCACACGTCGCAGTGCACCGAACGCAACCCGTACCGCGCGAGATCGAGGTCGAAGAACTCCGACTCCTGCTGGACGAATTTCAGCGCCCCCTGCAGGTCGTAGCGCCAGCCGTGGTACTTGCAGGTGAACTGCCGGCACGTCCCGCGGGTCTCCTCGCCGGGAAAGTCGTTCCACACCAGCTTGTTTCCGCGGTGACGGCACACGTTGTAGAACGCGCGGATCTGCTCGTCCCTGCCCTTGACCAGGATCACCGAGACGCCGACGACCTCGATCTCCTTGGTCAGGTAGCTGCCTACGCGCGGTAGCTCCTCCACGCGGGCGACGTTCAGCCACGCCCGTTTGAAGATCGCCTCCCGCTCGAGTTCGTAGAACTCCCGCGACGTCGAGTCCTTGAAAGACACTGGGCCGGTGCCTAATTCGGGATAGTGCTCGGTCCAGGAGCCCTCCGGGGGCCTGCCCGCTCTGGTCATCGAATCCTCACAATCACATCACCGCTCCGCCGTTGACGCCCAACACCTGGCCGGTGATGTACCTGGCTTCTTCCGAACATAAAAACCCCACGGCCGCGGCGATGTCGGCCCCGGTGCCGAGGTAGCCCAACGGGATATTGCTGGCGATCTGCTCGTTGGACGGCAGATACCCGGCGGCCTGGCCCTGGTGCTGCATCGGTGTCTCGATGCCCGAGGGCGGAATGTTGTTCACCGTGATCCCGTGCGGCGCATACTCCCGGGCCAGTGACTTGGTCAAGGTGATGACACCGCCTTTGGACGCCGCGTAGTGCGCGGCGAACGGCGAGCCGCGCTGGGCGCTCGACGACGAGATCATCACGATCCTCCCCCAATTCGCCTCCACCATGTCCGGCAGCGCGACCTGACAGCAGTGAAAGGTGCCGGTGAGATTGACGTCGATGATCCGCGACCAGGTTTCGGCGCTGATCTCCAGGAACGGCGAAAAGTCGAACATGCCGGCGCTGGTCACCAGGACCGTCACCGGGCCCAGCTCGCTGCGCACCTTCGCGAAGGCCTGCTCCACGGCGGACCGATCGGTGACGTCAGCGCCCGCACCGAGCGCGGTCACGCCGTTGGCGCGCAGGTCGTCGGTGACACGTTGCGCGGCATGCTCATTGACGTCGAGGACCGCGACTTTGAGCCCGCGCCGGCCCAATTCATGGCAGGTCGCCTCGCCCATGCCCGAGGCGCCACCGGTCACCACCGCCACCCTGCTCATCGAGTCCGCTCCACGATCGACCGCCTTTTCGCTCACTCGTAGACCACCCGCACCGTGGGACTGGTGGGCAGGGCCTGACACGTCAGCACCCAGCCCTCCTCGACCTCATCCGGCTCGAGCGCGTCGTTGTTGATCATCCGGGCACTGCCCTGCGTCAGGCGCGCCATACACGTTCCGCACGAACCGATCTCACACGAGGACGGGGCCCGCAAACCGGCCATCCGGGCCGTCTGCAGCAGCGTGTTGCCCGGATCGTAGGACACGGTGGTCATGCCGCCGTCCAGCACGATGGTGACCTCGTCGGTCACCACCTCGCCCACCGGCGGCGCCGCCGCCGCGATGTCGTTCACGTCGAAGTGCTCCACGTGCATGCGATCGGCCGGCATGCCCGACGCGGACAAAGCGGTTCGCACGGTCTCCATGAATTCGTTGGGGCCGCAGAGGTACACGTCGGCGTCGCCGGCGTCGCGGACGAACGCCTCGATGTCCGCCGGGGCGGCGAAGCCACTGTGGTCATCGAGATGGTGGTGCAGCACGAAGCGGTCGGCGTGCCGCGCGTTGAGCGTGGCCAACGCCTCGTCGAAGATCACCGCGTCACGGCTTCGGTTGGCGTAGAACAGTCGCGCTTTGCGGTTGCCGGACGCCAGCGCGGTGCGCAGCAGCGAAAAGACCGGCGTGATACCGCTTCCGCCGGCGAAGGCGATCAGCTCCCGATCGGTGTCGTGCAGCACGAAGCGGCCCTGCGGCGGCAGGGCGGGCAGCTGGTCGCCGGGCGCGGCCCTGTCGTTGAGCCAATTCGACACCAGACCGTCGCGGTCGCGTTTGACGGTGATCTGCAGGTCCTCACCCAGAGCGGGTGAGGACGACATCGAGTAGCACCGCCGGTGCTCGCTGCCGTCGACGCTGACCAGCAGCGTCAGGAACTGTCCGGCTTGGTAACCAAACTGTTGCACGCTGCCCGGCGGGACATCGAGAACGATCGACACGGCGTCGCGGGTTTCGGGAATCACGCGCTTGACCCGCAGTGGCACAAAGCCATCCGGCAGGGCAGCGACGTCGACACCGCCCGCAGCGGCCTCGGCGACCACCGCCGAACCGATGTCCGCAGTCACGTGCTCGTCACCCATCCCGGCCAGAGTATCAACTACTTGTGATTAGTCTCAAGTACTAGATACTGGTGCCGCGCGACGACGCCCAAGCTCACCCCGCCGTGGGCGACGTCAGCCGTCGACGTGATCGTTGAACAGCTCATGCCCAGTACCCTTTTCGACCACACGGCCCAGCAATTCCCGCAGGGTGCGTTGCTCTTGCTCGTTCAGCACACCGAACACCTCCTGGTGAGCGGCGATCGCATCGTTGACGACCGTTTCGGCGACCTTGCGGCCCTCACCGGTCAGGTAGGCGCGCAGGATGCGGGCGTGCTGGGGGTCCTGCTTTCTTTCCACCAGGCCGCGGCGTTGCAGCGCGGTGAGCGCGAGCTGGACGCCCTGCGGGCTGATCAGCAGGCGCCGCGCCAATTCGGCGCCCGACAAGCCGGGTTCGTTGGCCAATTGGCGCAGCACGCCGATCTGGGCGGTGCTCACCCCGTGTTCGCGCATCGCCTCGTTGATGGTGGTCAGCGAGTAGTAGAAGGCCTGCTTGAGCAGCCACAGGATGTTGTCGGTGAGTTCCATGCCCGCCTCCATCACGCCGCGGGGGCTTTGTAGATCTGCCCGTTCTTCATGACAAAGCGAACGTCGAGGGTTGCGGCGATGTCGTCGAATGGATCTCCGGGAACGGCGATGATGTCGGCCAGGTAGCCGGGCGCCAGCCTGCCCAACTCATCGTCCGCCTCGATCAGCTCGGCGGCCACCACGGTGGCCGCGCGGATGGCTTGTGCGGGAGTCATGCCCCGTTCCACCAGCGCGCCGAGTTCCTTGGCGTTTTGGCCGTGCGGGATGGCCGGCGCATCGGTGCCACACGCGATGCGCACGCCGGCCTCAATCGCCTTGGGCAGCATCGACTTTGCCCGCGGGAACACCTCGAGCGCCTTCTTGCGCAGCTCCGGTGCGATGCGGTCGATGGCCATGGCGTCGGTCAGATACGTAGTCGAGACCAGGAATGTGCCGTGGTCGACCATCATCTGAATCGTCTCGTCGCTGGCCAGGAAGCCGTGTTCGATGCAGTCGATCCCGGCGCGAATGCACGCCTGTATCGCGCTGTCCCCCACGGCGTGTGCGGCGACCCGGACCCCGGCCCGGTGGGCCTCGTCGGCGATCGCGGCGAACTCGGCGTCGGAGTACTGCTGCGCGCCGGGCGCGGTGCTGTGTGACATCACGCCGCCCGACGCGGAGACCTTGATCAGCTTGGCGCCGTGCCGGATCTGGTAACGCACGCAGGCGATCACGTCGGGCACACCGTTGGCGATGCCCTCGGCCACCGACAGCGGCATGATCCCGGGCGCCAACCGCTGGAACACCGTTGGGTCCAGATGCCCGCCGTACGGGGTGACGGCGTGGCCGGCGGGATACACCCGCGGCCCGATGTGCCAGCCCTGGTCGATGGCGCGCTGCAGTGCCACGTCGAGCAGGTATCCCCCGGTTTTGACCATCAGCCCGAGATTGCGCACCGTGGTGAACCCGGCCTCCAGCGTCGTGCGCGCATTGACCGCGCCGCGCAGCGTGCGATACGCGGGGTCGTCCTGCACGCCGTGCATGGGCGCCGGTAGACCCTCGGGGCCGCCGGGGCCGCCGATGAGCAGGTTGAGTTCCATGTCCATCAGGCCCGGGAGCAGCGTCACGTCGCCGAGGTCGATGATGCTCGCCGAATCCGGCAGTGGCTCTTGGGGATTGACCGCGGTGATGCGTTCGCCGTCGACCACCACTACCGCCGGTGTGTGGATCTGGCCGGTCACGACGTCGGCCCATCGGGCCGCCCGCAACACGTAGGTCATGGAACCGGCTCGGACACGCAGTCCAATGTCGACGCCCCCGAATCGGGAACGCGGGGCTGTTTCCAGCACTCCACCGGGAACGACACCATGATCATGGAATACAGCAGGTGCATCAGGTTCTGGACGTCGTCGGGCAGGTCGTCGAGAGAGAACTTGTCGCAGAACGCCAGCGCCTCTTCGGCCCGCGGGGTGATCGCGTCGTAAAAGGCCTTCATTTCCGTCATCGAGCTGGCGAGTCTCTTGGCGTAGCGTTCCGGTTCGCTGGGCAGACACCAGTCGGAGAACCGTTCGAGGTCGGCGAACTCGGCGGGCAGCATCGGCATCGTATTCACACTCCTGCCGTCGAGGTGCGGCGATAGTCGTCGATCCAGGCCGCGGTCTCCTTGTGCAGGTGACGGATCAAAACCTCCTGATCGCAGAGCAAGAAGTCGTCGATCACCTGGGATTCGAGCATCGTCTGGGTCGCCTCCAGCGTGTTGGCGTCCTGCAAGCCGTATTCCTTGAACGACACCGCCGCCAGTTCCTGGGCCACCCGCTCGCGCGGGGTGCGCGGCGCCGGGAAGTACAGCGTGCCTTCGAACAGGTGGCTGTTGTAGGACGTCGGCCAGTAGTGGTAGGTCAAATACCAACCCTGGCCCCAGAACAGGATGACGAAGTTGGGGAACAGCTGGAACGAATCCAGGCCCCACGGATCGCATTTCGCGGGATTGAGCCCGGCGGGCATCGGCCCCAGATCCGGCTTGTCCCAGGGGCCGAAGAGCCCACTCTGGCAGATGTCCTCCATCGGCTTACGCATCTCGTCCGCCATTTCCCAGGCCCGCACCCCGGAGGTGCTGACCAGCCGGTGCGGCCCGTCCAGCCGGTAGTGCGGGGCTTCAAAACCCGCCTCGGCGGCCGCCTTTGAGTACGCGGTCGGCGACTGGTTCGCATGCAGCACGGGCGCGTGATAGAACTCCTGGAACGCGTCCATGTAGAGCTTCCAGTTCGCCTTGACCTCCGAGCGGTAGTACCAGCGCGATGTCATCTTGTCGAAGGGGTAACCCTCCAGCCCGGTGATCATGGGCCCCAAGAACTCTCGCAGCGACTGTTCGGGCTTCTTGGCGAAGTTGACGAAGATGAAGCCCTCCCACACGTCGCAGTGCACCGGCACCAGGCCGTAGCGACTCTTGTCGAGGTTGAAGAACTCCTCCTCCTGCTGCACGAAGGTGAGGTTGCCGTCCAGGTCGTAGCGCCAGGCGTGGTATTTGCAGGTGAACTGGCGGCACACCCCGCGCGTCTCTTCCTGCGGCATGTCGTTCCACACCAGCTTGTTGCCGCGGTGCCGGCACACGTTGTGGTAGGCCTTGATATCACCAGATGTCGTGCGCACCAGAATGATTGAGGTGTTAACGACCTTCAGCTCACGGGTGAGGTAACTGCCCTTGCGTGGAAGTTGTTCAACGCGACCGACATTGAGCCAGGCCCGCTGGAAGATGGCCTTGCGTTCCAGCTCGTAGATCTCGGGGCTGATGGAGTCCTGGTACGACACCGGGCCGGTGCCCAATTCGGGATAGTGCTCGGTCCAGCTGCCCTCCGGCGGTTTGGGGAATCGAGCCATGTTCGCTCCTTATGCAGTCCAACGTGGGAAACCCTGCGTGCCCAGCCGCTCACTTCTGCACTGCCCGCGCGAAACAACCACCTGCGCACCGGTTTCACCGATCCCTGAGAGCTCCGTCACGGCCGACGGTATATCCTCGACCCATCAATAGCAAGTAGTTGATACTGACCCCGGGAGGCGTGGATGGATCACCAGGTCGTGCAAGTCATCTCACCACATACCGAGGAACCCATCGCAGAGGTCAACGCGGCCGGACCCGACGACGTCGACGCCGCGGTCGCCGCCGCACGCGCGGCCTTGACCTCGGCGCCCTGGGCGCACAGCGAGCCGTCGGAGCGGATCGCGGCCGTCCGGCGCCTGGCCGACATCTACGATCGGCGCCGCCCCGAGATGGCCGGCATCATCACCGCCGAGATCGGCGCCCCAACCAGCTTCGCGCAGCGCGCGCAGGTCGGCCTGCCCGCATTCATGATCCGCGCGTTCTGCGACCTGGCCGAGCGCCACCAGTGGCAGGAGACCAGGCCCGGGTTCTTCGGCAGCGACGTCCTGGTCCGCAAAGAGCCCGTCGGCGTCGTCGCGGCGGTCGTGCCCTGGAACATGCCCCAGTTCCTCATCGTCACCAAGCTGGTGCCGGCGCTGCTGGCCGGCTGTACCGTCGTGCTCAAGCCTGCACCCGAAAGCCCTTTGGATGCACTGCTTTTGGGTGAGATGCTCGACCAGGCCGGCCTGCCACCCGGCGTGGTCAGCGTGCTCCCGGGCGACGCCGCGCTCGGCGCCTACCTCGTCGCCCACCGGGGGATCGACAAGGTGTCCTTCACCGGCTCCACCAATGCAGGCCGCGCCGTCGCCGCGGCCTGCGCCGCCAACCTCACCAAGGTCAGCCTCGAACTCGGCGGCAAGTCGGCGGCGCTGGTTCTCGACGACGCGGCGCCGGACAAGGTCGCCGCCGGGGTGCGATCGGCCAGCCTGTCCAACAGCGGGCAGATCTGCAACGCGCTGACGCGCGTGCTGGTGCCCCAAGCGCGCCACGACGAATACGTCGATGCGCTCGCCGTCGAGATGAGCGGCCTTCGCGTCGGCGACCCCAGCGACCCCGGGACCCAGCTCGGTCCCCTGGTGTCTCGGCGCCAGCAACAGCGGGTGCGCGACTACATCCGGGTCGGCCAGGACGAGGGGGCGCGACTGGTCATCGGCGGCGCCGACATGCCCGACGGGCTCGACCGCGGCTGGTACGTCCAACCCACCCTCTTCGCGGCCGCCGACAACGGCATGCGCATCGCGCGCGAAGAGATCTTCGGCCCCGTCATCACGGTCATCCCCTACCGCGACGAGGAGCAGGCAGTCGAGATCGCCAACGATTCCGACTACGGCCTGGCCGGATCGGTCTGGGGCCACGACACCGACCGGGCCCTGGCATTGGCCACCCGGATCCACACCGGCACCCTCGGCATCAATCAGGGCTACACGATGGATCCGTTTGCGCCCTTCGGCGGCGTCAAGGCGAGCGGTTACGGTCGGGAGCTCGGGCCCGAAGGGCTCGACGGCTACCTCGAGACGAAATCGATCGCGATCGCGCCGGGCGGCTAGGTAACTAGTTGGTCTCGCTGGCGACGTAGACGGCGACGTACCCGATCGGGATGCCCGTCCAGGTCGCGATGCATTCGCGTGCCGCCAGCTCCACCGTGGCCCGGCTGCCGGCGCGGGTGGCCCTGCCGATCTCGGGGATCCGGATCATCCATCCGTCGGCGTCGCGGCTGATTTCGACATCGAAGCACTGGCCGACCATCGGACACTTCACGCGGGGAGCGACCCGCTGACGGCGGGCGCTGCGCAACGATTGGCGGCGCAGCAGAGTGGGCTGAACAGACATGGCTGCTTTCCTGAGTCGCGAACGAACCGCGGGCAAGAGTAATCCGCATCGGGGCGAAAACCTAATCGGCGGTCTCAGCCGGATAACGGCGGATCGTCGCCCTCCGGGGGTGGCGCCTCGCTACCCGCCGCAGGGCTCTACTGCCTTGTCGCGCCGCACCGTTCGGCGCCGCGAAGGCGTGGAGGCGGCCGGGTCGATCGTGAACGGGGCCCGTCGAAACCGCCGAACCGCCGTGCGCCTTTTCATGCAGCCGCGCGTCTTGCCGGACGATGTCGATGACCGCGATCGGAAGCATCGGACGGACGCCGCAGCATCGTCAAGACCGCCACGACGTTGCGGTGCGATAACAGGTGGCACCCATCCGGCTATCATGTGACGTAGACCACACCTGGTCTTGGTATGTTGCGGGCGTCACACCTAAGGAGATTTCATGGTTGGCGTGGATCGCTCTCGAAAGTCCGTCATCGCCCCCCGTGCCGGCGCGGCGGTCAATTCACACCGTCTGCTCGTCGCCTTTCTGACCGTCACGGTTCTCATCTGCGCGATCGTGGGCGCCATCGCGGCCGCGGCAATGGGACAAACCACCGCCGCGCTTCTCATCGCGCTGGTGGCCGGTGGGTGGTTCTCGGCCGCTGTCCTCTGCTAGCCATTGGCGGCGCGGGCCACGAACCAAAAAACCCGCCCGACCGATAGGTCGCAGCGGGTTTCCCAGTGGAGCTAAGGGGACTCGAACCCCTGCCTTGACCAGGCAATATGCGTCTGAACTGCCGATTCGTTGCGCCTCCGTCCGGTTCAGTCCCGTTCGTTACCTGCGGATTCAGTTTCGCGTCTTGACGCCGTCAAAGAAGCCGTGAGCGGGAAGCTGGCACCGCGTCGGTTGTCGTCGCCGGGGTGGTCGAACCTGTTACACCTTGGCTCCCAACAATCCAAGCAAGGCACCAAGCGTGGACTTCACCACGAAGTCGAGAACGCCGAGGACGTTCAGCTGTGTGCCGGTCGGGTGGGCGACCACTATCCCCAGTGTGACGTAGCCGCAGAGAGAGACTACAAAGATCACGATGACGGTGATTAGCAGCAGTCTGTAATTGGGGCCCAGGAACATTTGTGCGCACGGTTCATCGCCTTCCGCGATGAACCTGGTCCCCACCGGGTTCTGGCCTCGGACATTGCGTCCAGGATCGGCGTCCCGACTCGCACCGGGTGCTGGCCTCAACTAACTAGATGCGGTGCTAGTACACCGCTCGATGATGGGCGGAATACCGCAGCTAGGACGGTGTGTCGCGTCCGTAGCGCTCGGCGAGGCGTCGCTCCAGTTCGTCGACCGTCATGACATCGAATGGCAGCAACCGTCTCTCGCTCTGCATCGTCGGCTTAGAAGGCCCGATGGCCCGCGTAGGCGGTCGGTATTCCAGGTCACGCTGCGTTAGAAGGACTTTCTTGATTATCGGCTTGCATGCTGCCTGGCGGATCCAGCCAAGTACTTCGTCGCGGTCTAACACCTGATCACCATGTTTCAGCAGCGCACCAGCAAGTCGGGGTAGCCGACCAAACCGGGCGTGAGCAGTGCGCGAACACCGTGGCGGATGGGTGCGCCAAGCGGCTTCCCGCTACTGCCGAGCAGCTGCTCGTGCTCGTCCGCCCAACGGCTCGCAGCCTTGTCCGAGAGGACACGTCCATCAACGGTGATTACCGTGGACAGCGGCGGGTTGACTAGCCAAGAAGTGGTGAACAGGGCCCGTGCGCAGTATCACCGCCCCGGCCGAGCTGCGCCCCGCATCGCTGGCATGCCACTCGCAGCGGCGGATCGGATAATTCCCGCGCGTCATGCAGTGCGAATCCGGTCAACGCCAGCACCTCGGGGTCATCGGCCTCAAGCCGCAACAGTGTCACGGTTCAGCTTCCCCACGCGCAGCGGCCAAGTGGCGCGACCTTACGCAGGCCAAGATACATGCGACCTCCCCATGGCGTTGATAGCTCCGGGGTATGACACGCGACGCAAGAGGTCTTGGACCCGCAGTTTGGCTGCAACGAATTCGAAGTCGAGGCCACGGGCCAGCCCCAGAAAGACCACAATGAAGGCGTTGATCACACGGCCTACACGCAATCTTGGCCGAGCCGCTCATTCTTGGACCCGGCAGCCCTTGCTTCGAGGGTTTGTCGGCGGACCGCGCTATTTTGTGGCAATGCGCTGGTATGCCCGTCCCGAGAACGACGCCCTGCAGTTGAGAGTCGCGCCTCGGCTGGCGTCGTGGAACAAGGCCGACCACCCCGACCAGGTTCGGCTGCGGGCGTATCTGGATGACACCGAAGCGCTCCTTGCCACTTCGCGGATCGATGGCCCATGGGCGCTCCGACTTGACGTCGGGCTTCCCGCTGCGCGTGATCTTCTTGACGCAGCCGATCTCGACAACTATGCCTATCCACTCGCCTACCGATTACGAAATCTCGACCTGGTGTCGGTGTGGTGCACGAAGCAGCACCGCGAGCGGTCGTTGGTGCGAATCGACGCCGCCCGGGACGTATCGCCACCGTCCACGGACGTGCTGATCGTGAAGACAACTGGATCGGCATCGACTGCCGCTTTTAAAGAGCAGATCCGTGCCTCCGTCGTAGACTCAACAGAGCTTCCGGCTGGACCCGTTAGGCTGGAACTCTCTTTCACCGTTGGTACACGCAGAAACTGGCTGAACCTGTGGAAGCCGACAATCGACTCACTCGACCCAATCCTGGGGCGCACCTACCCAGATCACGCATGGCATCCACGAGACGGCAGGATCACCGAACTCGGCATGCACGTCAATGTTGACCCCACCGCAGGCAATGAGATCGTAGTAGGCATCGCTGCCGCTCAGGGCCGAACCGACGTAATTCCCCCGCACCGCCTGAACGATCCAGCGGTCAGCCAGGACTCGATGTCCGATGCTGCGCGGTCGCCCGCCGGAGAACCCGTCGGTCAAGAATCGTTGCGGGAACCCGGGATTGGCGTCCAGAGCCCTACGCCCGTTGAGTTCCGTGACGACGATACGGGCTATCTGACGTGGCTCATCGGCCACCCCCATGGCTACGTGATCAACATCGCGCGCAACTACAGCGCAAGCGCGGCACGTGTGCACCACGCCGGTTGCAGAACGATCAGCGGCCAGAATCCACATAAGGGGGTGTGGACCGGACCATACGTGAAAATTTGCGCGGCACAATTGGCCGACCTGGACCGCTGGGCCACTAACACCGTGCGTGAGCCGATCCCGCCGTGCGGGACCTGCCGTCCGAAGCGCCGAGATCGTTGAGATGGTTGCGAGATGCGGGTTCATTAACCCGCTGAGAGACGGTGTTCTGAGACACCTTGCATGAGACGGACTTTTGAGACATAGCGACCAGGCAGAACGAGAGGTGGACCACCGCTCTTCTGCCCGTCTCACATGTGCTCTAATTTGAGACAACTATTCTCGGCCGCGTTCGAGACACATTGGTGGTGACCTGCAGAGCGCCAACGCCGCCGTCGCGTTCAAGCAACATGCGCCACGGCGCGCGATAAGGTTCACCTGCTCCGAACCCGGCCTGCTGCAGAACATCTGATTTCTTGGAAGGTTTCAGGTCGGTCGTGCTCACCGGTTGGGCCGGAACTGCGCGAAGCTTGTCGCTAGGTGTCTTGCTCCTCGGTTAGCCGTTTCTGGCGCATTCTCCATTCGTGCTGTATTTGGCGCTCGCAGTAGGTCTCGATGCGCTGCCGCTCATCTGGCGGGATGCTGTTGCCAGCATGCGGGTTGTCGTCGTACCACTCGGCGATCATGTCGTCGACCAACTGGCGGTACTTCTGCCGGAACCGCTCCTCCTCCTCCTCCTGGTCGTGCTTCTCAGGTTCGGGACTGTCGACTCGTGAGTCCGTTGGCTCAGTTTCGAGGCGCTCGCGTAAACGGCGGATGCTACTGGGGTTTTCGCCAATGGCGCGGGCGATCTCGTCGTCGCTGGGAAGCTTGCCGGTGCGCAGAGCCTCCTGCATGAAGGGATGGAAGTCGGAAATATCGTTCATGTCAGGGGCTTACGCATCACACGTGCGGCAGCCAAATGGAGCCGTGCGGTGAAAGCACGAACCCTCGGCCCTGGGGATCCTTACACGCAGTCATGCCCGAGTCGTCGACTCCGCAGATCACGCCGTTGACGGTGATGGAGTGAAAGGGTGGGAGGGTTTTCAGGGTGTGTCCTTCGGTGTTCGGTCCTTCGGTCGTTGGGTGCGGCCCTGCGCCGGTGCTTATCGCGTTCACGCGTGGGGAGCCGCTGGAAGATGGTGAGGCTGGTGGTATTCCAGGTAGGTTGTTGCCCGTGCATCCTGCTGAAGGAGGGTTTCCGAAGGCGCAGACTACACCGTCGGGAGTAAGGAAAGAGGTAACGTCCAGGGTGGTCGGCCGTCCGGAATTGGGGTACGTGACGGCGTAGTCAGCGGGGTTGACGGGCGCGTAGCTGCTGAGGTCGGGGAATTTGAGAGGGTCGGCATGGCTGGCGCATGAAGTGCTCACGGCTACGCTGATGATGCCGGTCGCCAGGGCAAGTGTTTTGGAAATCATTGTCTTCCTATCGGCTGCGCGTCGGGATACTTTCTGGGAGACGGCCAGGTCATCTGTTTGGGTTGACTTGGATTTGTTGAGTGTCGTAGGGCGCGCCGAATGGCACTCCGCGCGGGTCCAGGCCGGTGTTCCATTGGCTGACAAAAAGATTGAGGTTACTCAACGTCGATCCGGGAAGTATGTAGCCGCCGTATGGCTGGTACACCGATGTAGGCGTGGTTCCCGCATCGTTGTGAGCGATGGTGGTAGGCGTACTGTTGGTAAAGATTTCGGTAGGAGCTCCAGCGCCGACGTGGACCTCCACGGCTCCGGGGCCCGCAGTCACGTTGAAGCCGGTAAGAACTGGTTTCCCGTCGATCTCGCGAAAGCTGATCTCACCAAAGCGGGTATTGGGCTCGGTTAAAGGTGCGGCTTGTTGTCCATGGCTGCCCCAGCCATCGCCGGTCCACGGTTGCCAGGCCCCTCGGTCGGTGACGTGTTCGGGGTCGACACGGTACATCGAGATGCCCTGGCTCCGATCGAAAGAGTCGGCTGCGATGTAGACCATGCCGTCGGCTTTGCTTTGGTAGCCGCTGATCTGCGTGACCGGTGAGTAGTCAGGGTTGGGTGTCTTGCCGTCGGGCAGCGTGGGATTGTTCGAGCGCCACGAGTTGTCGATGGGCTTCCAACCGGCGGCGGGATTGTCAGTGACCTTGGCAAGCCACGATCCGCCTGTGGGTATCAGATCCTTGGTGCCTGCCACCATCATGTAGGTCGTGCCGTCGTTCATCCGAATACTGCCGGCGGGCAGCGTGTTGCCCGATGCCTTGTCAGGCAGAGGGAACAGCACGTTTTTGCCTTCGGGTCCGCTTAAGGGCGCTCCGAAGTGTGCACGGCCTTGCGGGTCGAAGGTCACCGGAACTGCCATCGACGGGTAGTGGGTGCCCGCCCCTACCTTGTCGCCAGTAACGAATCGCCGAACACCGCAAATTTGTGACCTTGACCATCTTCGACAACTTCGCCCAGGTCCGCGGCTCCAATACCGGGGATGCCTGGATTGGCGCCGGTACCCGCGACGGGTCCAAGGTTGCGGACAGCTCCGGGCGGCAGGGGCGGCGGGGTGTCGTCCACCAACACGATCTGAGGTCCGTTGGGATTGGTGGTGTCGCTTAGCAGGTGTTTGGCGTCGTTGATCGCTTTGGCGGTCTCGGCGTCGGCGGCGCCCAGCTGATCAGCCAGCGCCTGTAAATTCGTGGTTTCGGTGGCGGCCTCGTTGCTGCGCTGTGTTTGCAGCTGGTCCACTTGGGATTGCAGGCCCGCAGTGCCGTCGGGGTCCATCAGTTTGGCCAACGTGCGTGCTGTTGCGTAGTCGTAGGTGTCAGTGACTGCCCAGTCCTCGGACACGGCGAAGTGATCACCTTCGAGCCCTTGGGCTTTGGTCTTGAGCGACTCGATCATCGGCTGCATCGCCTTGGCGCCGTTTTCGTAGGCGTCGGCGAGTTTGTCGTAGGCGACGGCCACGGCCCGGTCTTGCATGTATTCGCGGTCGGCCCGCTCATCGAGGGCGTCTTTGGTGTGGCCTTGCCAGTCAAACCCAAAGATTTGCTCGTGGACGCGCCCGGCGGATTCCAGCACCTTGTCCGCGGCGGTGCGCAGCGGCGCGGCGAGGTCACCGAGCGCCATGGCGTTGGCTTTAATGACGTCGCTCTTTTGGGGGCGACCCATGGCGTGGTCCTCGAATCAGCTTGCGGCCGCGATGGTCCTCACCGAACGACGACCACTTGGTTGAGATCACCCATGCTGCCCAAACCGTCGCTGAGCATGCTCGACAGCGACATCTGCCCGGGCATCATCAGGTCGGCCAGCTGAGCACGCGGTCGTGGGCGTCTGCCAGCGTCGCGGCAGTGGCAAATCCGGGCAGGGCGGCCATCGCGGCGGTCGCATCTGGCACCGAAATCCCAGTCACCACACCGTTCTCCGCGCCGATCCGCTCGGCTCCGGCAAGCACGTTCGCCGGGGTGATGCTGAATCCACCCACGTCAAACCTCTTTCAACTGCGTGTGGTACTCACCAAACAAGCCATGAGTAGTTACGATTTTAGACCCTGATCAACGCCGCTTCTGCACAAGTGATCGGCGCCCATGCAAGCGCGTGATGGTGGCGAAATTCGCTGAGACGGCCGTTCTCGGAGTTTGAGGTTGCGCCTTGCGTGGGATGATCGGCGGCGTGACGCGTTCGTTCGATGAGCTGGTGGCCGAGGCTTGTTCGGTATCTGTTGAGGGCTGGGATTTTTCGTGGCTGGCGGGTAGAGCTACCGAGGAGCGGCCATCGTGGGGGTATCAGCGATTGTTGGCTGCTCGGCTGCCGCGGGTGGCGTCGGCGTTGGACATCTACACCGGTGGGGGCGAGGTGTTGGCTGGGGCTGGTCCTGTTTTCCCGCCGACGATGGCGGCCACCGAGAACTGGCCGCCTAACATCGCTCCGGCTACTCGGCTGCTGCATCCGTTGGGTGTGGTCGTGGTGGCCACCAAGGATGATGAGCCGCCGCTGCCGTTCGCTGAGGCAGCGTTCGATTTGGTGTGCAGTCGCCATCCCTCGGCTATTTGGTGGGACGAAATCGCTCGGTTACTTAAACCGGGCGGCACGTATTTTGCCCAGCATGTGGGTGTCATTTATTTGCGTGCGCTAATCGAGTACTTTGTTGGCGCGCAGCCGCAACGGCGGATTCGGGGACAGCTGGACCCGGAGACGGTCAGCGGTGAAGTCGCTGCCGGCGGCCTGGAGGTGGTTGATCTGCGGCATGAGCAGATCCGGCTGGAATTTTTCGACGTCGGGGCGGTGATTTATTTCCTGCGCAAGTTGGCCTGGGTGGTGCCCGATTTCACCGTCGCGAAGTATCGGGACAGGTTAATGGAGCTGCACCGGCAGATCCAAGCCAATGGGTCGTTTGTCACTTACACCTCGCGGGTGCTGATTGAGGCTCACAAGCCGGGTTAAGCCCATTTGGGTCACCCCTAGGTGGGATTGGTGCATAAACTCCGAAGCATTGCGATCCCGTGGGGGTGGTGGTGGTAGAGGAGCCGCCTGGTGGCGATACGACAGCGGAGTGGCGGGCCGAAAACGAGTTCGGCCATTACCGGCTCATGCGTCTGTTGGGTCACGGCGGGTTTGGCGAGGTGTTCGCGGCGGTGGACACCAAGAAGAACCGCACTGTTGCGCTCAAACTGTTGCCGCCCTCGTTTTCGGCAAACCCGGTGTTTCGAGCGCGATTGTTTCGGGAGGCCAGCACCGCAGGGCGGCTCAATGAGCCGCATGTCGTTCCGATCCATGACTACGGAGAAATCGACGGCCAGCTCTACATCGACATGCGGCTGGTCCCGGGCTCCGATTTGCGAGCTGTGCTGGAAGCCAACGGACCGATGGATCCGGTGCGGGCGGTCTCGATCGTCTCCCAGATCGCCGCGGCCCTGGATGCTGCGCATGCCGAGCAGATCGTGCACCGTGACGTCAAACCGGCCAACGTTCTTCTGGCGCCTGGTGACTTCGCCTGCTTGGTCGATTTCGGGCTGGCGAACGCCGCGAACGACGCCAAACTCACTAGCGCCGGCAATACCATCGGCACCTTCGCCTACATGGCGCCCGAGAGAATCACCGGTGACGAGATCGATTACCGCGTCGATATTTACGCGTTGGCCTGTGTGCTCTATGAATGCCTGACCGGTGCGTGCCCGTATCCGAGCGGCGATATGGCTGCGCTGATCGCAGCGCACCTGACCTCTCCCATACCGGCCCCCAGTCAAAAACGATCAGGCATTCCCGCCGGGCTCGACGAGGTCGTGGCCCGCGGCATGGCCAAGGCCCCCCAAGACCGCTACCCGAGTGCCGGCCAACTGGCCGCTGCGGCCCACCGGGCGCTCGCCCCGTCACCGGGCCAGGGACAAGCCACGGCCGCCCCGGTAGCTTCGGGCGGCGCCACCACAGCGCCGCGGCGTTTAGTCACGCGTCCGCACACGATCGCGTTGCTCGCTGCGCTCGCCGTTGTCGTCGTCGCGGCGACCACGATTGCTTACGGGATCAGCCACCGACACCACAAGCCCGTAATCACCCCGCCCAGCACCGTTTTCGCCAATCTCACCGCCACCATCCCGGTCGGCAAACATCCGGAAGGAGTCGCGGTCGACCCAGCCAGTCACACCGCCTACACGGCGAATTACGGAGACAACAGCGTGTCGGTGATCGACACCGCCAGCCACGCCGTTAAGGCCAGCATTCCCGTCGGGCGCGGACCGCTTGGGGTGACCGTCGACCCCACCTCGCGTTTTGCCTACACCGCCAACAACCGGGATGACTCGGTGTCGGTGATCAACACCACCAGCGGCACCGTCACCGCCACCATCAAAGTGGGGACCAACCCATGGGGTATCGCCGTCGACCCTGCCACCCACACGGCCTATGTGGCCAACAATTGGGACAACACGGTATCGGTGATCGACACCAGCAGGCGCGCCGTTTCCGCCACCATTAATGTCGGCAAACACCCAGAGTGGGTCGCCGTCGACCCCACCACCCACACCGCCTACGTCACCAATAACAGTGATGGCACCGTATCGGTGATCGACACCGCCAACCACACCGTCACATCCACGACTATTAACGTCGGTAACGGCCCGCTGGGAGTAACGGTCGACCCTTCTGCCCATGCCGCCTACACCGCAAACTACGGCGACAACAGTGTGTCGGTGATCGACACCAACAGCCACATCGTCGGCGCCACAATCAAAGTCGGTACCAATCCCTAGGGCATCGCCGTCGACCCCGCCACGCACACCGCCTACGCCACCAACAGCACCGATGGCACCGTGGGAGTGATTGACACCAACAGCCACACCGTCACCACAACGATCAACGTCGGCAACCGCTTATGGGGCATCGCCGTTGACCCTGCTACCCACGCCGCCTACGTCACCGACAGCAACGACACCGTGTCGGTAATCGCACCAACTCGTTGATGTGTGAACATCCCCTGCCAATTACAGGCCCCAGGCCCAGCGAGTGCGGAATCATCACGCCGCCCGCGGTAGCGCATACTCGCGCCCCAATCTTGACGGAGATCTGCGCCAGTGAAGTCCGCTGGCCATAACCTGCCGTTTCCCAGTGGAGCTAAGGGGACTCGAACCCCTGACCCCCACACTGCCAGTGTGAAACAGGTTGTGCTGGGCTGTGTCACAGCGTCTAGTGCATGTCGATATGTGCACGTCGTCGGACCGGTTCGGTGCTTACATGTCCAGAGCGTGTTTGCGCGTGATCGAGCGTCTTAGGACACCGCTAGGACACGCCGAACGGGTGTTCGGCGTGTCCTAAGCCCGCGCGAGGTTCGTAAGCGGCAGTGTGAAGCACGCGGACGCCGAGGGCCGAAACCGCCTAAGTGGATTGGGCTGCTACGGCAGGTCGAGCGCTACACGCAACACGTCGGTAATTTCTTGGGGCCTATTTGGTCAATAGTTCGCCGCGGAACGCTTTCGCGAGAACAGCTTGCGAGATGCGGTCCACCCGCTTGCTTACAGTGTCAAGACGAGTCGTGAGTCTTCCGGCGCCTGCGAATAGGTCCTCCACCCTCCGGACGATCTCATGTTGCTCATCGGGCGGCGGGACTGGTACCGGACACTCTCGAACGTCCTTTTGGTTGATGCTCGCTTGGTTTACCGCCCACTTTGCGTTTCGAGTTAGCCGTCGCCTGCCGTTGAGGGATGAGAGATACAGGTTCACATAACGGGCGGACATCGGAGCTTTGAGGCGCACCCGCATCATGTTGCTCTCGAACACGGCTGGCACATGACGCGTTTCGACGTAGAGACTTTTGCCCAGGTGGGATGGGCTGTTCACACGGTTGACAACGAGGTCACCAAAATTGAGCGCAAATCTGCGCTGCTCGTCAGGGGTCGCCGACACGAGCTTTAGCTCGTCTCGTGACCGGCTAGCTCCCAATTGAAAATCCTCTATACGGAGTATCGGGACGCCAGTTCCGTACCGTGTCGCAGGCAGGTAAAGCCCATTCTGGATGGAATCGATAGTCAGCTGGTCGATGGTCATCCACTTCCAGTCCACTGGGATCTCGGATAGCTCTACAGAGTCGTCGATCGTAAGAGGTTTGCGAAGCTTCGGCGAGAGTGACGTTCGAGCGAGCTCGACTTCCCGCTCGAAGCAATCGAAATCGAAGGTGGACGAGACATCATCCGTTAGGCGGCCAGAGCAGGCAGCAGCGAGGACGGATTGGCGGAAACGCTCAACCACGCGTTGCGATGTCTCTATGTGCGGGCGCGCACTCGATTGCTTCTCAATTGCGCGCTCGATTGTGTCGATAATTGGTTTCCGCACAGTAACCGGCGGTATAGGCAACAGTGTGTCTTTGAGTAAGGCGTACTGGACGCTCTGCACTGTGGTGCCGTCACGACGGCTGCTCTGTAGCAATGCCTGAGCGCTAGCTCGCAGAAACAAGGCGAGCCACTCGTTGAGCAATGGCTCCTCAGAGTAAAAGGCCTTCATATCTTGGTTGATGGTGACGGGAGAATCTGCGATCGCCACCGGCAACGAGTGAGCGAGGATGCCACTACGCACCACGACGAGAACACACCCAATGGGGCATACTTTCAATCCCGTTTCGTCGACGGCCTTTCGTGTTACTGAGTGAGTACTGGAGCTGAGGCGAGCCGCCTTCACCTCGCCAGAGGACACCCACGGTATGCCGTGGCCCCAGTAATCGGCGTTGGATTTCGACGGCGTGTGACCGCCCCACGAGGCAAACCGATCGCCGATCCTCGAAAGCTCCCATCCTTCAGGCAGGACTTGAGGAGGCGATAAGCTCACAGGTCGACTCCGTTACCGCAACCCTCTATCAGCTTCTGCAAGTCGGAAAGATCGTCAAGGGCGAGCTGCAGCTCCTCCATTGCCTCGGTGATGAGTTCCTCGGGCTCAGCCAGAGCATCGGGATCGTCGAGATCTTCATCGCGGATCCACTTGAACGCGTCGAGCTTGTAGTGGGCTGCTTTGATGTCATCGATTGTGAAGCTGCGCCAGCGTCCTTCGATGGATTGCTTCTCAGATCGCTTGCTTGAGCCGTTGGGCTCATCGCCGTAGCATTTTTCGAACTCCGCGAAGTGCTTTGGGCTGAGCGGTCGACTTTTCTTGGTGATCTTGGGAACGTTGGATCGGGCGTCATAGATCCAGGTGCGCTCGGTTGGCCTGCCCTTGGTAAAGAAGATGACGTTGGTCTTTGTGCCTTCGGTGTACGGGCTGAATGTGCCTCGCGGGCAACGTAACACGGTATGAAGGTCGCAGTCTTCCATTAAAACCTGGAACACTTCACCCGCCTGCTGGGCGAACAGAACGTTGTCCGGTACGACGACAGCCGCTCTGCCCCCCTTCTTAAGAATCGTCAAGACATGCTGTAGAAAATTGAGCTGTTTGTTACTGGTCTGGACGACGAAGTCCTCACGGTCAGGCGCCTGGTTGGCCCCTCTAGTGCCAAACGGCGGGTTCATCAGAATGACGTCGAAGCGTTGACTGCTCGGGGCCTCGTAGATCGAATCGCCAAATGCGATGTGCGGCTGAACCTTGTGGAGGTACAGGTTCATTAGCGCCAGACGTCGCGGTCGGGGCACAAGTTCCTTGCCAAAGTAGGTCTTTGCCTGAACGCGCTTCGCTGTATCTCGGTCAAGCGCGCCGCCTTCAGTCCGATCTTTCAACCACTCATACGCGACGACAAGGAACCCGCCAGTACCGACAGCGGGGTCGCAGATCGTGAAATCCTTACTTGTACGAGGGTCCGGCTTCATACAGCGCACGATCGACCGAATGAGTATGCGGGGCGTGAAGTACTGTCCTGCGCCTTTCTTGCCCTCACTCGCAGCCTTTTCCAGCAATCCCTCGAAAGCAGCGGCCTTGACATCAGTGTCTATGGCAGTCCACTGGGTCTCGTCGATCAGACCGATCAGCTTTTTGAGGTTAACGGGGTCGTTGAAACGATTCTGAGAGCTCGAGTAAATGTCGCCGAGTATCCCGCGCTCCTTGCCCAAAACGCGCAGCGCTTCGGTGTAGGCGTCGAGAAGACCACTGCCAGACTGCTTGCGTATGTAAGGCCAATCAGCGTGCTCGGGCACTTCCACACCCTGCTCGTCCGCCATCTTGAGGAATAGTAGGTAGGTCAGTTGCTCGATATAGTCGCCATAGTCAATGCCGTCGTGGCGAAGGATGTGGCAAAAGCCCCAGAGTTTGTTAACGACATCTACGCTCATGCGGCAACTAGCTCTCTATTGAGATCGTTGACTAGTTCTTCGAGTTGGCCATCGAACACCCGGTTAGCTCGACCCCAGCCACCACGATCCGACAGAATCGGTATCACTTCGAAGTCCTCCCTGTCGATGCTGAGATTCATCACCAAGTGTTGCCGGATGTACTCCATCCACTTTTTCTGCTCGTCAGTCAGCTGCCGATGACCGACTGCCTCAGCGACAGCAGCGTTTACCCGCTCCTCCGCGGTCAAAAGGGGCGCTTCATCTTGCGCCGCGCGTTTGACCATAGAGATGATGTCGACCAAAGCCTTCTGGTGAGTGGCCTTGAACGCCTTCTGAAGGTTGTCGACCGTGAAGTGCTCGGGTGCTTGGCTCAAAGCGTCTCGCAGGTCTCGCAGAGCATCGGGGCTCCAGTCGTTAGGACGCCCAAGCAGGATCTGCAGTGCCTCAATCTCTTCCTTATGATCCTCGACAAATCCAGTGAAATGATGCAGGTAATCCTCGGGCTTGTACTCGATGCCGACGCCGGCCTTGATGAGCCACTCCGACTCGACTACATCGATCACTCCGGGGGCGACGACGAAAGGCGATCGCGCCCTCGGGTACTCGTTGCAGAGTAAAAGAAACTCGGGGTCACGAAGGATCTTCATCGTTCCGATGAAGTCGCTAAAGAGTTTTGCGGGTAGCTCCACGGCGAACCCGGCAACGTCGCCGTCGGGAATGAAGCGGGCGAATAAGTCGCGAGCATCGCCGCTCATGTCTTTATCGATCCGCTGCAGCCGCTTAACGAGCCGTTTGATGTTGTGTTCGCGGTCGCGGTTCTGCCAAATATCGTCGACTATCTGCTGAATCGTTTTGCTGTCCGTCTTGGGTGGTTCAACCGTCATACCGGTCGCCTTACGGAAGTACTCAAGCAACGTGCCGTCAAAACAGTCGAAAACTGTGAAGTGTGTCTTGGCGGGCGTCAGGTCAGTCGAGCGGCGGGTACCGCGACCCAGCATCTGCTCGAACAAGATGCGCGACTTTACCCGTCGCAGCAAAACCAGGAATTCAAGATCCGGGATGTCAACGCCGGTCGTCAGAAGGTCAACTGTTACAACTATTTTCGGATTCGGGCGGTTACGAAACAAGCGAATCTTCTTCAACGGCCGGTCAACTCGTCCAGTAATCTTGACTACGAAGTCCTCCCCTTGACCGAACACGTCCTTGACCAGTTCAACCAATTGGTCGGCGTGTGACACGTTCGGCAGGTCGTTGGCGGCGAAAATCAATGTCTTTGGAAAGCGGCCAGTCTCGGCGTGATGAGCTTCAGCGTACTTCTTCAGTTCGGCGAGCACTTTACGGTTACTGTCCGGCGCCGTAACCTCACGCTCTACCTTCGATGGCTCATATTCACGCTCGTCGTCAAGCAGATCCAGCTGGCGGGCACCTGTGTCCGGATCGACCAAATCGACTTGCTCGCCTTCCTGGAGGAATACGCCCTTCATTTTGACGTCACTACGCACCCGCACAACGTCATAGTCCACCAACCAGCCTTCGCGCACGGCCCGCTCGTACTCGTAGCGACCAACTACATTCTCGAAGTACGCCATCGTGTGCGCGGCCGGCGTGGCTGTCAGCCCGACTTTGATGGCATCAAACCAATCCAGCGTGTCCCTCCACGCTGATACCTCACGCGCCGAGTACCCACGGTGGCACTCATCGGCCACGATCAGGTCGAAGGCATGGATTGGAATGTCTAGCTTGCTCGCGTCGTCGTCATCACCATCGTCATCGTCGCGGTGGATTCCAGCATCACGGCCAAAGAGGTTTATATTCATCCGCTGTATGGTGCTGACGTATACAAACGCGTCGCCGAGTTTGGGATTAGTCAGCAGTGAGTTCGGCATCACGTTGGGATCGAACTTCTCGTCATCGAAGTCGTCGCGCTGGAAACGCTGCGAGTACACCTCGTAGAGCTTGTCGAACTTGAATCCTGGCTCTGCTTCAAAGCTGGCGAACGCTCGCACCGCTTGAGCTGCTAACGCCCTGCGATCGACTAGAAATAGGACCCGGCGCGCAACTCCTGACTTCATCAGGCGATAGATCTCGTTGACCATCATCAATGTCTTGCCAGTGCCCGTCGCCATCGGCACCAGCATCTTGCGCTTGCCATCGGCGATGGTCTGCTCCATCGCGGTGTTTGCCTCCACCTGATACGGGCGAAGGCCCGGATTTAGTGGGATCGTGCGGAGGTCGGCGAGTTCACCGTCAGTATCACGTTCGAGCAACTCACGTAGTGCCATTGGCGTGTGGAAGGTCGCCACCTCACGTGAACGGTTCTGTGGACGCCGCACATCACTGAACCACGTCTGCTCACCGTTGGTCGAGTACAGGAAGGGAACGCCGAACTTGTCTTGGTACTTGGGCTGCTGATGGATCGCCTCGGAGTAACGCTCAGCCTGCGGCAGTACGCCCTGCGCGCCGAACGCAGCTTTTTTTGCCTCGACCACCCCCCGTATAACACCCTCATCGCATAGCGCATAGTCGGCGCGCTCTGGTCGCTCGACACTGCCGACCACGATTCGCCATTCTTCGACAGCCTTCTCGGACGGAACGGCGCTGAGCATTGAGGTCTTGAACGGCGTCACGCCCCACCCCGAAGCCTCCAGACGGGGGTCGATAAGTTTTTTGCGCGTGGCCCACTCGCTCTCCATCGGTGCTGCGAGCACCCTCCCTCCCCATGTCGAGCAAGCGCAGAGCAAATCCGCAGCTCTTCCCGCAGAATGTGCGGGTTCAGCCTAAGCCACATAAAACCGACAGGGGCGGAAATCTGGGTGCGGGCAACTAGGCCGCGACCGCTGCCTGTTCGGCGAGTGCTTGACCGGTCGCTACGCCCGACCCGATCAGGGCTTATGACGAGGGTCTGTAGTCACGCAGTGCAGCCGATGTGTCGGCCCCGTCTGCCATCATCAAACTAGGGCTGCCTCCGCGTATGGAACTGCCCCGCTGCCCGACCAGTTGAGGACATGAATGAACCCGAGGTCGACCCACGAGCAGGCATTAACGTGGACGGGGGCGTGTTCACCGCTATGCATCCAAACTGAGGGGCTTCGGCCGTGACGTCAGGCGGACCCGGGCGCAGAGGCGGTCCGGGCACAGCGTCGGGTATCGACTATCAAGCCCGTCTGGCGGCGTGGTTCGGGTGCGCAATACTTGCCGAGCAGCATGCGGCACCCTTGTGGGAGTGGTCGGAGGTGGATACATATGAGACTGTCCGTGCGGAGACTGGCCATGCTGTGGACGATCTCTACGTCACCAACTCCGCAGGATGCCGCGCGTACATTCAGGCGAAATCCATTCTGAATTTGAGCCGGGCTGAGGACTCTCCGCTTGCATCGGCACTCGGGCAATTTGCCCGGCAGTACCTCGACCCTAACTGGTCAAAGCAAGGTTGCGATCGACTCGTCCTGGCCACAAGTTCTCAGTCAAGCTCACGTATTCGTGTGCAGCTCCGGAGGATCCTAAAGCGCGTCAGGGATCTTCCTCCGGGCAGCAGTCTGTTTGATGCCGCGCAGGGTGCCCAGGAAGCCGAGGTTCTGCAGATAGTGATCGCGCATCTCTCCCGGGAGTGGCAGTCGGTATCGGGCTCGGCGCCCGGGGACGAAGACCTTCGCGCAATCCTGACCTTCATGCGCGTGTCGATACATGATGTAGACGACGAGGGTTCTCAGGCGCAACAAGCAGTTGGATGGCTCCGTACGTCGGTTCTAGAGAATCCAAGTGCGGCCGGCGGCGTGTGGCGGCAGTTGATTTCGCTGGGTGTGGATTTCAGCGTCTTTCAGGTCGGCACAAACCGGCAAAGACTCCAAGAGCGCCTCAGCCAGCTCGGGGTCGAGCTCGTAGCCGCTCCCAGTTTCCAGAATGACATAGGGAAGCTGCTGGCGTACTCGCGCAGCAACATCGAGCGCCTAAAGCGATTCTCAGTGATTCCTGGCGCAAACGGGGAAATGGTCAAGCTAGACCGTAGTACCCCGGATGCGTTGCGGCGCAGCCTTGATGCTGGATCCGTAATCGTGACAGGCGACCCAGGAACAGGCAAGTCGGCGTCCTTCTACGAACTCGCGATGCTAACAGGTGGTACACGAGACGTCGTTCTCCTAACCTCGGATACCTTGGCTGTAAGTTCACTTGGCCAGCTACGGGTCGAACTAGGGCTAGAACACGACGTTGTAGCCGTGCTACAAAACTGGCCCGGCACCCAAAGCGGGTATTTGATCATCGACGCGCTCGACGCGGCGCGCGGCGAACGCACTCAACAGACGCTGCTCGATCTGATCGGCTCTGCGGCGAATACTGCCGAAAGATGGAGGATAGCAGCTTCCGTCCGACGGTTCGATCTTCGTTACAACCTCAACCTGCAGTCACTGTTCGCGACAACCGGCACCGCGACCCAACCAGAGTTTCAATCCTTAGAGTTCGCGCACATTCGTCATTTCAACGTGCCACTGCTGTCGGACGCTGAACTAGAGCAACTTGAGGCATTGGCTCCGCGCCTTCATGCGACCCTCGCGGTCGCACCGGATGAGCTAAGAGAACTCGTTCGCAATCCCTTCAACCTTCGACTCCTGGCCGAATTGGTAAGTCTCAATGTTCAGGCGGCCGAAATTGAGCCGATCACGACTCAACTGCAGTTGTTGGACAAGTATTGGCAGCATCGGGTGCTCGTCGACACTGGTGGTGATGCCTTGGAAGCGGTGCTTCGAACCGCTTGCGAGCAAATGTTGGCAACTCGGTCCATGCGCATCGATCGATCGACGCTTCAACGGGATCCAACGTACGGTGACCCTATCCACGAGCTGCTAAGTCGCCGCGTCCTAATGGAACAGGAGCAGGGCGAGGGCGTTGAGCGAGAAGTGCTGACTTTTTCGCACCACGTCCTCTTCGACTATGCAGTCTCTCGCCTGCTCTTCCGCGGAGTTGAATCGACGATCGTCGATAAGACTCTGGAGACACCCGAGTTACTGCTGATCGTAAGGCCCAGTTACGAACTGCACTTCCGGCACCTCTGGGCATTAGCGGAGGACCGAAGTACTTTCTGGGCCTTGGTGATTGAACTTGCCCGTGCAGCCGAGCTGCCGGAGATCGGTAAGATAATTGGACCAGGAGTCGCGGCGCTTCAAATCGAGCGGCGCGCAGACTTTGAGCCACTTTTACATTCGTTGCAGCGTCAAGAAGACCGACGTCCCGCTGAATTGGCTTTGCAGCATATGATTGGCGCACGGCTGGCCGAGGGGTCGGCGGGCGACGCGATCCCCGACGATCGTTGTAGCGTCTGGTCTGAACTGGCTCTTGCTCTGACCAACGATCTACGTGCTGAAACTGTCTATCCAGTCGCGAGACTGCTGCAGGAATTGTGTGCCAGGTCAGAGCGGTTGACAGCTGAACAGTTAAGTAACTTGGGCTCAGCGGCGAGAAATTTCTCAAAATGGTTGCGAGACAGCCAAATCAAAGACTCGCGCATGCTTCGATTTGCCATCGAGGCGCTAGCCCGAACGTTCGCGAGCGAACCGACCGAATCTGAGCAACTTCTGCGCGACACACTCGCTCCAGATCGGATCCACGAATACGGTTTCATCGAAATTCCCCAGCTGGCAGACGAGGCACGCCGATTGATGGACATGAGCCCAGCCCTTGCGCGAGACATCTATATAGCCGCGTTCGGTTTCAACGAGCAATCCGAAGAGCGGACACAGATCTCCGGCGGGGTATTGGCTCTCTCGTCTACCAAGCGACAGGACTACAACAGAGCACACCGGACGCTCGTCGACGCCTTCCCGGAGTTCATGCGGAACGCCCCCGATGAAGCGATCGATGCACTTAGCGCCATCCAACGAGCAAGCACTCGAGGCAACAATGGGTTTTGACTCGTCGTCAGACAAGGAACCGCCCACCATCGTTTTCGACTGGCTGGGCGAAGCCGTCAATATCGAACCCGACGCGAGTTGCGTCTCCGACGCCTTCAAAGGTGAACTTGAAGAGGCCAGCCCCCTCGACGAATTCGAGCAATGGATCACCGAGCGAGTAGAAGCTCAACCAGAGACAGCAGCCGCCGAAATCGTTGAGATGGTGCGCCTGAAATCTCGTCCGGCAGCGATCTGGCGTCGAGTTCTGGTCGTAGCAGCACGGTTGCCCCAATCATTCAATGCGGTACTGCAGCCACTGACCTGGGCACCCGATGTGCTTGCATGCCTTGATCTGTCGAGCCTAATCGGCGATTTTCTGAAAAGCTCATTCGCGTTGTTTCCCGAAGAGAGTCGACGACGCACGGAGGAAGCGATCCTCAGCTTGCCTGAGGTCCTTGCTTCCGCAGCTGACGATCCAGAAGCGGCGCGTGGTCGGGGTGAGCGCGCCCGCGATCGTCTGCTTGGATGTCTGCCGGAAGATTCCCTGACAACGGATGCCGCACGCGCTCGTCTATCCGATCTTCGCAGTCAAAACGCGGTGCCCGAGAACGTGCCTCCCGTCGGATCGTTCGAGTCTTCATTTGAGAGTTGGACTGAGACGGATCGGCTCGAATCGCACGGAGTGGATACCAGCAGCCCCGCAAACCAGCGAATCAATGACGCGCGCCAACCGGTGACCGCATTCGCCGGCGACTGGGCCAACAGGTCGCCGACAGCCGCGGCCTCAGCGGCGGTTGAATCACGGTTGCGCGAGCTCTTGGCTGTACTGGAAAGCGCGGACCAAGGCGGTGCGGCTCCAGAGCTAGTCGACCTTGGCTGGGGTGACGCCACTCGGGCAGCGGAGACGATTGTTCGCACCGACGGCCTCGCGCTAGACAGCTCCGCGCTTCAGCTTGCTCGGAGTATTTTGCTCGCCGCAGTCCACCATCGGTTGCCAGAGCCCACCAGCGACAGTTCGCAGTTCGACCGGGCTCGGGGGTGGGGCGTACCGGCGCCGCGACTCGAGGCCGCAGACGGACTGTTAAGACTTGCGTGTCTCGAGGAACCCCCTAGTGCTGACGTCCTCCAAGCCCTCGAGCCTCTCGCGGCGGATGGCGCTCCGGAAGTACGCTTCTGCCTGGCAAGGGGTTTTCCACTGTTGCGCCGCTGTGCGGCAGATGTTATGTGGCGAATAGTGGACCACTTGGTGCGGGAAGATGTTTCCACCGCGGTGCTCTCGGCGGTCGCCATCTCGCTTTCCCGTGTAATTTCTCCAGAGGCCGAAAATCGGATACAGGACGGGCTTGAAACACTTTTCGAACGCGGTAAGTCGGATCGACCCGGCGCAGAGGAGCTACGACGCGCGTCGGTAGAAGTTTCGGCAGGCATGTACATCTGGCGCGGCACGAGGAAGGCAGGACAGTTCGTACGTGATGATGTTATCGCGGCGCTCGAATCTGACCCACAGGCTGCTGAAGCCATCGTGCGTGTGCTTCGGCAGCCGCTAATCCATGGGGATGATCCGAGCCTCCCTGAGGATGCAGCCGTTAGGTGCCGCGCCATAGAGCTTGCGAAGCTTACGCTGGAGGCGGCCAACACCGCGTTTAGTCATCAAATGGAACAGCTGCGTGGGATCGAGCAGCCGCCCGACGGCCATCCCCTGATTTTGAATGCTGTTGCTACAGGCCACCTTATTGAGGGCATTTCGTGGGAGATCTACTTTGCCTCGGGGGCGCGCGATCGGGACCGGCAATCCGCATCGGACGTTTCGGAAGCAGTTCGCCAGCGGTTCTATTGGGAAGCAGCCGAGCTTTTCGATGTGCTAGGCGGGGTGCCCATTGCTGCTGTCACGCATCACGTCCTAGAAGCACTTGAAGTTTGTATTCCGTTTGACCCGCGCGGCGTCTTTCTTCGCATCCGTGCAGCCGTAATGGCCGGCCGCGGAGGCGCATACGAACTCGATTCCATGGGGGCGCAGTTGGTGGTCAAGCTAGTTGAGCGCTACCTGGCGGAACACCGGACTCTGTTGCAGGAAGACGAAGTGTGTCGGGCAGCACTCGTAGAAGTCTTAGATATCTTCGTTGGGGTCGGCTGGCCCGCGGCGCGACAACTAACGTACGGATTGCACGAGATCTACCGTTAGGACACAGACAGGCAACTGCGTTGTCACGGCCCGGCACTGACTCTACGATTTCTCGAACAAGATCTCGTCGACTCATGGACGCAGCGTATTTGCCGCCGCCAGAGAATGCACGGATTGCCTCGTGGAGCGCAGCCGTTTCAACGGTTGACAATACGACCGTTCGGAGCCCGCCGATATCACCCCCCTCTATTACCTCCCAATCTTTCGGCGCATCCATACAGGCGGTGGCGGGATCTTGCCGTCGCGGGCGCGGCGCGCAGTGTCCAGCGGCGATACGAACGTCCATTGCTGCCCGATGGAATGGACCAACACGTCATGAGCGACCACCAGCGCCGCCAGCACATCAGGTTGATGCTGCCCGGCCTGCCAGGTCACCGCCGCCCCTTCCAGCGCCGGTAGGTGCCCGGCGATGCGGGTAGTACCAGTTTCGAGGCCCTGGAGGAGCGCCGCCGACCGGGCGATTGCGTCGCCGCCGCCCCGACCGCTCCCCTTCGGTGGCCAGGTGGTCACCTTGATTGGGCGGGATGTGTTTGTCCGCCGCAGTGCTTCCGTAACCACCCGTTGATACGTCTCGCGGGCGGCGAAGCCTTCGACCGCTATCTCAGACGCCCCGGCGTCGACAGCCAGATCGACCGCCGCCCTGGCCCATTGGTCACTCGTCATCGGTGCGGACACGTCGGCGATCACCGCCACGACGCCCTCGCGCGTCAAGCTAGCCGCGACGACGCCGCAGCTGTCACCGGCGCCGGAGTCGGACGGGTCGACGCCCACGACGGTCTTGATCGGTCCCAGCGGCGCGGTGGGCAGCCGCCAGTCATCGAGCCACTCGCGTTTGATCAGGCCGCCCTCGGGGGCCGATGGCACGCCTTCGTAAAGGGCGTACCAGGCTCGCTCGCCGGAGGTCCGCCGGGCGGCGGCGAAGTGATCGGCGGTGTATCCCAGCGCCGAGGTCATTACCGTCCCAGGCGCACGGCCCAGGGCATCGGGTATTCCAGTCTCGGCCACCGCGGGGACATTGGTGTGGCTCCAGATATCACGCTCGGCGTCGAGCAATTCGCCCGCCAGATCGTGTTCATGCCAGCGGGTCATTACCACTAGCGTGCTACCGCCGGGGTGAACACGAGTTGCCAGCGTCGAGCGGTATTCGCTGATGACGCGACGGCGGTGGGCGGCGCTGTCAGCCTCGGCAGCGTCCTTCACCGGGTCGTCGATCACCATGAGGTCGGCACCGAAGCGGTCACGCCGGAGTTGATGCCGGTCGCGAGTAGCCCGCCCGCGCGCCCGTCGACCCGCCACCGCCCCACAGCGGTCTTGTCCGCCGACAGTCGGATGCCGAGGTAGTCGGCGTGCTCGTTGATGAGCTGGCGCGCCTCGCGGCTGTGAGTCTGAGCCAGTTCATCGCTGTAGCTCACCAGCACGATCTGCAGGTCGGGATCGTGCATCAGCGCCCACACCACGGTCCAGATCGCCAGCAGCCGCGACTTGCCCGTCCTCGGCGGGGTGGTCACGATGTCGCGCTGGTCGGGCTGGGTCACCGAGCGCAGTGCCACGTCCGACAGCAGTCGGATGGTGGGCGTCACCACGAACCGCGGGTCCAGCCGGCGCGCCAGTTCGGCGGGCGTGGAGGGCCGCTGCCGCTCTCGAGCCGCACCGACGGCGCGGGCGGCGGTCAGCGCGGCGAGGGGTGCGGCCAACATGGTCGCCCTGCCCTCCGTTCCTTGGGATCGAACCCGGCCTCCTTGGCGGTCCACAGGTCGGCCCGCCGCCATTCGTGCCCGCAATCATCGCAGTAGTAATCACAAATCACACGCTTGCCGCCGGGCCAGGTGACCGAGGTCGGGTCGGTCAGCGAGGCCAGGCGAATCCGGCTGTCGGCATGATGTCCGAACGGATTGCAGTGGGGGCAGTAGTCCGGCAGGAATTCAATGCTGCCGCTAACGATGATGGCGGTTACAGACACGGTTCTCCTCAGGATGGTGCAGTCGTTAGCGTGGTTGTCGCTGGTGTTTCAGCCACCACCCGGCGCGCCACGGCCAGCCACTCGGCCAGTTCATCGCTAGGCACTCCGTCGAGCGCGAGCACCTGGCGGGCGATGTCGACGTGTAGCGGCCACAGCGGGTCATCTGGCCCGGCGACGGTGCCGAAAAGCGCGCGGCACTCCATCGCGGCCTGGTGCTCCAGGTCCGCAGGGCTCAGCCGGTCCTCGGCGGCGTCGCGGGCAATGGACGCCGCCGCCTTGATCACATCATCAACGGTGATGGTCATCCGATCACTTCTCCTTCGATCACATTGCCGCCGAGGGCGTTCGGCGCTCGCCGCTGAGCAACCAGCGCCAGCAGCTCGGACTCCATGCGGTCGATGATCGCCGCCGGGGTCTGGGTGACGTTGACGTCGACCTCGGCGCGCTGAGGCGCGTACGCGCCCGACAGCTTTGAGCGTTCGGCGACAGTGGCCCTGATCTCCTTGGCGTACCGGAGGGCGGTGTCGTCGTCGCCCCGCTCCAACGCGGTCGTGTAACGGGTAAAACTGTTGCGCTGCAAAAGTTGGAGGGCGGCGTCGTGCTTGGCGCGTGCCTGTTCGACAGTCTCCACGGGCGCGCTCTCCCGCAGCCGTTTTACCGCCTGGTGCGCGGCCTGACGGCTGCGGTACCCGAGAGCGGTCGCGACATCTTGCCACGTCGCTCCGGTGGCGCTCATACGCTCTGCCTGCTCTGCACGCTGGCGGGCATCGAGTCGGCTGGTCACGTCAACATCTTGTCAACGAACGGTGCAGACGCCGGGGCGCGGCGCGGCAAGCAGGCGCGCGGCGGTGGCTCCCCGACGTCATAACCGCCACAACATCGCCGTATGAACGAAACCTTCTTCCCTATATAGATTTTTCATTTCCCCATCTCATCTCCAGTTCATACCGTTATGTCGGTTATGTTGGTTATGCATTTAGGTTTCCGTCACCGAAAAGACCTCACCGCCTTTACATTTGGCTCGCCGCGCCCGCTTTCGGGGTTGCGCACCTCGCACCGCGTTGTGTGCCGGTTATGCCAGCCGTATAACTCGGCTGCGGCGGTCGCTGGATGTTCGCGTGCAGCGCAGCCCGGGGCCATAACCGCATCGTTGCGCCGGCTATAACCGACGCCTCGACCAAGATGACGTGTCCGCGAGGCACGATCACGCCACCCCGTCTCGGCAATAGGGATCGCCGGGGGCGTCGGTTGAGACGGTGCGCATCACTGTAGGGTTGCCGAATCGGTCGCGGTCGAGGTAGCTCATCTCCGCGCGCTTGATGCCCCAGACGACACGTGGCCCCTTGTACTTCTGGCCGGGCTTGATAGGCCCCTCTGCCAGAGATTTGAGCGCCCGCCGGAACGCGGCCTTGCTCATCCGCTCGCCCGACTTGTTCTCCATAGCCCACCGACCCCAGACGCGGAACAGGGCGTCCTGGTCGACGGCATCGTCGTCGGTGCCAATGTCGCAGCAATCCGCCACGAACTGGCGCACGTTCGACGTTGCGGTAGCGGCGTCACTGGCCAGTTCACCGGCGTCCTTGCTGAGCGTGAACCGACCGCCAGCGGCGTTGAGCTGGGCCAGGCCCTCGACGGCCCAGCGCAACACTATCCCCAGCTCATTGGCAATGATGCGGTCCTTGAGGCCGGTGTCGGTGCCCTCGGCCCCACGCTTGAACGCCCGGGACGTCTCCAGAATCAGCAGCCGGTCGACCAGTGCACCAGCGTGGTCGGACAGCTTGGGCATCTCGTTGGCGGTGCCGTGGAACCGAAGCGGAAGGCGTTCTTTCAATGAGGTCTTGTACTTGCGCGGGACGTCCACTCGGTCACCGCCGGTGATCGCCAGCAGTCGACTCACCGCCAGGCTCGAGTCGCGCGAGCCGAACCGCATATCCGACATGACTGCCAGTGTCGCGCCGGTCTCATAGGGCTGTTGCAGGCCGAACGGGGTGTTGAGCGCGTCGAGCCCAAGCTCGGTCACGGTACCCACCAGCGCCTCCAGCACGGTGGCGATGAGCGACTTCGCGCTCCCCGGAGGGCCGAACAACCACATAAGCTTGTGCAGATCGGTGCGCCCCGACAGGACGTAGCCGAACCATTGCTGGAGGCAGGCCACCGCACCGGGATCATCGGGCCACTGGTCGTCGAGCACACGCAGCCAATCCCGCGCGGCGTGAGGGTCGGCGGCATGGTGGTAGTCCGCCTCAATCCTCGTCAGGCTGAACCACAATGGGGTATTGGGTCGCATTTCGCCGGTCACGACGTCCAGCACTCCATTGCGCACCAGAACCCGCGTGCTGCCGGAATACACCCCGCGCCTCTGGCCGTAGACGTCGGGCAACTCGCGGGCGTGGGTGCCGGACCCGGCGGCGAGTTCGTCGGCCAAGGCGTCCTCGACCATCGCGAGCGTGCGTGTGTCGGGATTCCACCACTTGAGCGAGTAGGTGTGAGCCTCCACTCCGCCCGACGTGCTCGTCTTGACCTTTACGTACCAGAGGTCGCCGAGCACGGTCCGCAGACGCGCGCGCATCCACTCGGGGTCGGTGCGCGCGATCCAGCGCGCCGGGTCTCCGGCGGCGCTGGCCTCGTAGCAATACCAGGTGTTGTCGACGCGGATCAGCGTTCGCATCCACGTTTTGCGTCGTCGACGGCTGCCGTCGGGCACCGGTAGTCGGAGCCGGACCGAGAATTGATGGCGAGCCAGCCAGCGAGCGACCGCGGTGGGCGACTGCGGCGGCGCGATCACTCGGCCCGCACTTACCTTCGCCTGCTCGGCGGCAGTGAGCGCGCCGTAGATCGACTCGGGCACACCACAGATGCGCCTCTCTGCAGCACCGGCGGCGGCGTCCAGATCGGGGTCGGTGACGTGCCGAGCCCGCAGCAGCTCGACGTCCGGATCGGCACCGCCGTTCGCCTCGGCGAACGTGCGCACCGCCTGCCGGGACGGCACATCGACACCGTGGTCATCGAAGACTTCGGCGACGATGTCGACCGGAATAACCGGCACATCATCCACCCAAGGGTCCAGCTCCGGCTTGCCGGTGATCTGATCGATGAGATAACGCCCGTGATCGAGCGTGTCGCGCTGCCAGTCCACGATTATGCGGGCGCGTTCGTGACCAACAGCCTCACTCAGAGGGTCGGTCGGGTCGACGTTTAGCAATACAGCGAGGTGCGCGCCCGTGATGTGATCAGCGCGCCGCGGCTCATCTCCGACTTCAGCGGTGACCTTTGTCATGTGTGGCTCTCTGGCGGTAGGGGATAGCACTTCTCGGTCGATTGGGCTGGGAGTCGTCAGTAGTGGTACCGCCGGGCACATGGTGCGAAGGCAAACGCGCGGCTCGGCGGTATCGCTGTTTCTGAGTTGAGAGCCCTGCAGCGCTGACGATTCGGCGTCATGGTGCAGCTGTCGACCAGTGGCTCAGTCCTCGTCGCCCAGCATCTTGAGCAGCGCCAGCGCGGACACCCGTATTCGGCGCGAGCCGAGCTGGATCGTCGGCAGCCGCCCCTCGCGGGCCATCGAATAGCCATATGCGCGACTGACGCCGAGATAGCGCGCTGCCTGCTCGATGCTGATAGTCGGTGGCCCACTGCGCAATTCGTCCAATGTGGGCGTGGCCTTAGCGGATGTGGTTGTCTCCATTTCTCCAGAGTCACCGTTTGTGCGATGAATGTCTAGACTGTAGAGTCATCAGAATGGCTCAACGAAGTGGTGACTCACCACCCGCCCCGCAGCGCGGCGACGTCGAGAGAGTCGGATACGCCGATCCCGATCCGCGTGTGGGCAAACGCACCGGCCCGTTTCAGCGCGTACCGGAGCCTGACGAACGTGTGGCAATTCGCCTTGTAGGACACCCTTTTACGTATTCCGTGCGGATCTCGACCAGCCGACGATCCGACCCGCGCCTAACCGAGCTGACGATCACCGCCGACGACGGCGCAATGGTCGATTACGCCGCCGTGCGCGCAGTCCCGACTCGCAGATTGGCCTACAGCGCCGCGCAATGGATAGACCGCGTCGGCGGTCTGATCGGTTTTGTTGACGACATCGCCGAAACGCACAGCCAGCCCGACAATCCCGCGCCCAAGGTGTTCGAAGCGGCACAGATTGCCAATAATGCCATCGCACTCGGCCGGCCGGTGCGCCCGACCGTGGCCGAAAAACTCAACGTCAGCAAGACGACGGTTGACCGGCTTCTCAAGAGAGCGAAGGCCGAAGGGTGGTTTGACGACAAGCCACTACCGAAGCGACCACAACCACAGCAGCGAGACACCACCGCCACCACCGACCAGGAGACTGACCGATGACCATCGACGACGAGCAGCAGCTCAGGCAGCGTGGCGAGCGAACCGACAACTCGATCAAGCGCCTGACGAACGGCAACGGCTGGCGCGCGCGGCCCACGCTCGGCACCGACCCGGTCACGGGCAAACAGGTCCGGCCGACCAAGGTATTCGCCACCAAGAAGGCCGCTCAGGACTGGGTTACCGAGCAACGCCAGCAATGGGTGGCGGCGACGTGGGCGCCGAAGTCGAATCAGACGTTCGATGAGATTGCTGACCATTGGCTTAAGCTTCGCGACGCCGACCCGTCCATCGGGCCGAATACGGTTCGGGCCGATCGCGAGTCGCTGACCTACGCGCGCCGGGCGTTCGGCGCGGTGCCGGTTCAGAAGCTCACCCCCGCTGCACTGGCCGACTGGTCAGCCACGCTCACCGGTAAGGGCGGCAAGGTACTGGCACCGGCCACCAAGCGCCGCGCGATCGTCCGGCTCAAGTCGGTGATGGCGCACGCGAAGCGGATGCGCTGGCTGACCTACGACCCGTCGGCAGACCTCGACTCGCCAGAGCAGAAGACAATCACCGCCACAGCGGCCGACGACATCTGGACGCCGGAGCAGATGGGCAAGTTCCTCGATCACGTTGCGCCTCACCGCCTCGCTGGGTGCTTCGCCCTAACCCTGCTCGGCCTGCGGCGCGAGGAGGTCGGCGGGATGCGATGGTTGGATATCGACCTGGAGATCGGCGCACTCCGGATCCGACAGGCACGCGTGGATGTCAACGGACGCGACGTGATCGTGCCCACCAAGACCGACCGCAGCGCCCGCGATCTGCCCGTGCCACCGCGCGAGTTGGCGATGATCAAGGCCATGCGTGCAGTGCACCTGCGCGAGCGCCTCGCCGTGGGCCGACCACTGGCCGAGGCCGACCTGTTGCTCTCGCGGGCCGACGGCACACCGCAGCCAGTGCGCGACTACAGCCGCGAGTTTTCCGTGCAGCGCAATGCGGCTGGCTTGAAGGCAATAACGCTCGGAAAGCTGCGGCACTCCAACATCTCTCGGATGCGCGCTGCGGGTATCGCCGCCGACGTGGTCGCCGCCTGGCACGGCCACACCGAGCGCATGACTCAGGCCGTCTACGGCCGGGTTACCGACGACCGCCTGACCGCCGCGTCAGCGGTTATATCAACGAACGCGGTAGGCCGAAATTAGAACCGGCGGCATTTCTCCGCTCACAACCTTGTCGGGACCCGCAGGCAGAATGGTTGTATGAGAGACCACGTCTGGGACGGCGCTGTCGAGATGGGCGTCCGCAACCAGCGCGTGATCACCCTGGCGAAAAACCACTGCACCCGCATGGAGTTCGTCCAGAGCAGCGGCCAGGGCATGGCTGAGGAAGCAACGGGGCTTCCGATCAACGCACGCGAGGTTCGCTGCCCCGTGGCTCGCGGCAACATGATCGGGTCGAATCTTGAGATGACCGTGCCGATGTTCTACCGGCAGAATTGCGTAGGCTGCGCTGAGCAACGCCCCAGCGGCCTTCTACCGACACTGGCCGGCTACATCGCCTCCGCCGACGAGAAGGCTGTTGCTGAACGCGAGCGTGAGGTCCAGCGTAAGGCAGCGTTACGTACGGAATGGGAGGCGCGCGCCCAAAGGCGCCGCGGGTTGATGGCGCGCTGCGACGACATGATGGCGACCGCCCTGGCCGACATTGGGCAACTCGATGTCGACCCTGCCGGTGACGGTGAGGAGGATGACCGTGCCGCGCTCGCGCGGTTGCGAGCCTTGGCCGAGCGCGCTGCTGCGACGTTCACTCCGGACGTCATCGCCCATGGTGTTGAGCTGGTCGAGCGCGGATTGGCGTCGCCGACGCTTCTGGATCCGCTGCGGATTGTCGCCCTGTCGCGGCCCGAGTTCGGATCTCAAGTCGTCCGCGCAGCCGTAACGGTGATGCGCAGGACCGCATCGGGACCGGCGGGACGGTGTCTTGCCGATCTGGCCGAGCACGCAGAGATTGCTGACCTTGATGAGCGCGTGTGTCGATCGGCCGTCGCTTTGGCTGGCTCGCCGATGCGGGACCCGTTCTCCCGGCGCCGTCAGGGTAGCGATCCGGTCAGCCTGCTCGCGGTTGCCGCCATAGTTCCTGATCGACTCGTTTCGGTCTTGAAAGACTTGCTACCGGGGCCGCAGATGCAGACGGTTCTGCATCTCCCACCGGGGGCGGCCACGCCGCGGCCACACGTGACCCAGTTTCTGATGGGTTCGGCCGCTGGTGCTGTCCGAATACTCGCCGGGACCCATCCGAGTTTGGCCGCCGGCCTGGTCGATTCCCTTGTACTGCAACTGGCTTCAGATGAATTCGAGCGATTCGATGACCACGGGTTGCGCGAAATCGAGCGAGCGTTGGCGGTGATGTTCGTGCTCGACGTTGGCGACGTGTCGAGTTCGATGGTTCGCGCTGGAGCTCGCGGTTCCGGACTTCTGGGCGAGCGGCTGCTGCGAGTACTCACGGTGACCGCAGACCTCGTCGCGGCTGAGCCCTACTGGCGCGAGACCGGAGACCCCGTGCCTGATGCCGCACGTGCGGCGTCGGTGACCGAAGAGCTCTTCGAGATGGCGATGGGCCGCCTCGGCGGCGACTGGGGCGGCGAGGCCATCGATGACGCCGCCGAGCTGATAGAGCGCCTCGCAAAAGAGCGCCCTGTCGCAATGCACGTGAAGGTGGCGGCCATTCTCGGTGCCATCTTGGAGTTGGTGGACGCGCAGAAGGCATCGAAGGTCTCGCCGCTGACCGTGATCGACGACGAACCGCCGGCGCTGAAGATGATGACCGCTTGGAGCCAAGGACTATTACTTGGCAGGGCCATCGGGCGACTTGGCGACGCCGTCAAGTTCGTCGCGGCAAATGACCCAGTTGCCGCGTGTAACGCCGTAATCGATGTCATGGCCGATGAACGTGACGGCGAGCGGGGAGCCGACGCCGCCTGGTATCTACTAGAGATTCTCGGTAAGATCGGCGCCGCACACGGCACGGAAAGTGGTGTGCTGCAAGCGATCTTGCCCGCTCTCCACACTTACATTGTCGGGTCTGAGGTGGGAACGCGAGCACGTGCCATCGACACGTGGGTAGCGATCGCGCGCCGTCATCCCTTACCCTCCGCGCTTGAGGATCTACTGCCGGCGCTGACTGCCGACCCCTTTGTCATGGTCATCCGATCGGTGCTGAAGGCGGCAGAGACTCTCATCTGGTCCCCCGACGCAGCAGTGCGTCTGCTCGCGTACGCGGCACTGATCGTGGAAAGAATCAGCGGCCGCGAGCATGCCGAGGTCGTCAAAGACGCGATCAGGGTGATGCTGTCACTGTCTTCCAGGCTCCAAATCGACGGGGCCCGGGAGGTTTCGGAGCGTAAAGGATTAGAAGCTGCTGCATCGCTCGGCGCGTACGACCTGCACGACGTGCTGCACCACAACACGTGGGGCACCACGGTAGCTCGATCCGCTCGAATGGCGTCGCTGCGGCTAAGTCAAGCGGCAGAACCAGCTTTCGCTGATTTCTCTCGTCGGAGGGGTGACTCCGACATCGAGATGCTTCTCGCGTGCGGCCCGGGGCTGACGTCGCTCCCTGCCGCGGACTTGACGGCCGCGACTCTCACGTTCGGTCCCGATAGTCCGGTCGCTGCCGCCGAATTCGTTGAGGTGGCCTGGCGGGCAGGCAGATTGGCCGATGCCGTTGCAATGATGTCGGTTCTACTCGAAGCGACGCCGGATCAGCGAGCCTACGCGGGGCAGCGGTCCTTTCTTGAGATGCTCGCGTCGGCCGTCCGCGCCGACGCCACTGCAACGGCGGGCGGTGAGTGGGGCGCACACGCCGACGACGCAAGCGCGGTCGCCACGGCGCTGGTGGAGGAGCGCGACTCAGATTCAATCGCATTCGTAATTAACGCGGTCCGTGCGACGTTGACACTGCGGCGTCTGCTGATGGATGCCGGGTTTGTTGACGCATCACGGCCAGCGGAGAGCATCGCATCGCGGGCTGGCGAGTTCTCGGCAGCTGGCGAGGCATTGTCGAAGGCGGGTATGACGGTGACGCCGACGGGCGCCTACCTACGGTCCGTCGCCGGCTTGTGTGAGGTTGTCTCGCATTTGTTGCGAGCGCAGGCCGCCGCGCTGAATGCCGACACCGAAAAGGCTTCGTCACATGGCCAGGCGGTCGCGCTGCGGTGCGACCTGATCACCGCTGATATCACCGAGCGGCTAGGGCGCGACGACCCGATTGGTGCGCCGCTTCTCGAACTCGTAGCGGCCGCGAAGAACACAGACCCTGTCTCACCGATCTTGCCGCTCCTCGCCATGTGGGCGCAGCTGCCGCTGCCCGTCACGGTTGTCAGGGGGCCCGAAGAGAATCGCTTCGCACGCCGCGGTAGTGCCGGTGAGACCCCGCCCGAACCGGCAGTAGAAGAGGCACCCGTCGCGGTCGTGCTGGCTTCGCTGGACGGCCGGCTGATCACAGGGCCCGAAGTACTGCGGGACCAGCGTGTCTACGAACTGTCGGTGCGCGTGCAGCCCGGTGAATGGCCACAGTGGGCAGACCGGATGGACGGGGAATTACTAAGCCATCTGACCCCTGCCGAGATCACGGTGCCGACGTTTAGCTGGTCACGCGGCGACCATGTGGGCGATGGCGAGACCTATGAGCAGTCGGGATCGGTGACGCTTCGGTTCACAGTGGCAGCTGGCAAGCCGGCGCCCCCGCTGATGGTGCGACTGACGTGGAGCGGCGAGGTCGACGGCAAGCCGCGCAAGCAGACGCTCGATGTCGCCGGCCACCGCGAACTCCGGCTGCGGCCCTACGACGAGACGCGCGACCGGGCGACAGATTATCCGGTGTTCGACGAGCGTCTCATAGCAGAATACGACCGCCTTGCCCGCGCCGGATTCGACGATGGCCAATTGCGGGCGTTCTGCCGCTTGTTCACCGGGATTTGTCGCGCCGGCTTGGCCATGACATGGGAACGCAAGTATCGCCGCGGAACCCGAGTAACAGAACGCGAATTCCACGACGACCTCTTTGAACGTTTGCTCGCCAACCCGGAACTCGGCGGCCGAGTCGAACGTGGCAACCCGCTTGCGTTGGGTTACCTCGACGTGCGGCACGACGGCATCACCGCGGAGCTAAAAGTCGAGCGCAAGACGCCCGTAACCAGAGAGTCCGCGCCGAAATATGTTGGCCAGCCGACGCAGTACGCCGCCGCCGACGGAGCTCAGCTCTCGATCCTCGCCATCCTGGACATGAGCTCAAAGGAGCTGCCCATCGGGACCCCTGAGAATTACTTGTTCGCACTCGAACCGAGGCTGCACGGACTCGACAACCCCGAGGCCCCGAGCCTGGTCGAGGTCCTTATAGTGAACGGCAACCTTCCCACGCCGAGCTCTTGGTCACGCAAGAAGACGCCGGTCCACGACACTCCAGGGCAAGAATCGCAAGGTCTGTGAGACGACCTCCGAACGGAATCCGCAATGACTCAGTCCTTCCTGTGGGGCCGCCGTCTCGGCGGTATTCTCGTCCGCGATAGGACAGAGTTAGGACGTTCAGCGCACCGCCCGACCCGGCCCGCAAATACGTAACCCGCCCCGACCAATGGTCGGAGCGGGTTTTCCTTTTGTGGAGCTAAGGGGACTCGAACCCCTGACCCCCACACTGCCAGTGTGGTGCGCTACCAGCTGCGCCATAGCCCCGAGAAGTCGTGCCCATCGAAGTTACACCACCGGTAAGTGACCTTCAAAGTTGCTGCTCATACCGGCTCGACGTCCGACTCAGCCGCCAGCAGGTCCGCCTCCAGATCCACCGCCGTGCGAGTCTCCGGCGCCACCACCCAGCCGATGGCGGCGATCAGCAGAACGATGCCGCTGATGACAAAGCCCCACGTGTAGCTGAACTGCTCGGCGGCCCACCCGACCGCCATCGACCCGACGATGGCACCCAGATCCGACATCATCTGCACCGTCGCCACCGGAAGGCCCGCGCGCGCCTCATTGCCCAGGATGTCGGCGACGGCGGCCTGCAGTGGCGACATGTAGATCCCCGTCATCGCCCCGACGACGCCGGCCGCCACCATGAACACCGGCAGCGACGGCACGTAGCCCAGCCAGACGGTCGCCACCCCGGACGTCACCAGCCCGATGATCAACAGCGTGCGCCGCCCCATCCGGTCCGACAGGTAGCCGCTGGGGATGACCGCCAGCGCATTGCCGCCGGCGAACGCCGCCAGCACCACACCGATGACGCCGATGCCACGACCCATCACGTCGGAGATGAACAGCGGCACCAGCGCGACGCGCAGCCCGAACGCCGACCATCCCGTCGCGAAATTGGACAGCAGCGCCGATCGGTAGGCGCGCACCCGCAGCGCCTCGCGCAGCGTCACCGTGGATCGGGTCGGCGGCGGCGGCGCGGCCAGCGCCGAGTTCCGCAGGCTGTAGAAGAGCACCACCGCGACGGCCAGCATGGCGACGCCGTAGACGACGAACGGTGCGGTCAGCCCCCATCCCGCCGCCAGGCCGCCGACCGCCGGACCGCCGACCGCGCCCACCATGAACGAGGTGGTGAACAGCCCCGCGATCCGCCCGCGCGCGTCGGGAGGGCTGATGTGGATCATCAATCCCAGCGCCGAGACATAAAACATCGTGGACCCGATGCCGCTGAAGACCCGGAAAAGCATTAACTGCCAGTAAGCCTGGGAAAACGCGCACGCGGCGGTCGAGACCGCCACGATCAGCAAACCCCCGATATAGATCCGGCGCTCACCTAGCCGCTCGGTGAGCAGGCCACTGATCGGTGCGAAACACAACCGGCTCAACGAAAAGACGGTGACCAAGAATGTCACCGCCTTGATGCTGACCCCGAAGGTACGTGCAAACGTTGGCAGCGCCGGCGAGATCACCCCGTAGCCCAAGGCGATCATGATATTCGCCCAGCTCAGGATCCAGACTTCGCGCGGCAGCCGACCAGAACGGGATGCGCGCCCCCCCGAGCGGGCAAGACGGAGGGAAAAGGTCACCCAATGACTTTATTAACTACCTCGCGCGCGGTTTCCTGCACCTCCGCCAAATGCTGTGGCCCGTTGAAGGATTCCGCATAAATCTTGTACACGTCCTCGGTTCCCGACGGCCGCGCGGCAAACCATGCATTGGCCGTCGTCACCTTCAATCCGCCCAGTGGTGCACCATTGCCCGGCGCCGCGGTGAGCTTCGCGGTGATCGGCTCCCCCGCCAATTCCGTCGCGGTCACCTGGTCGGCGGAGAGCTTCGAGAGACGGGCTTTCTGGTCGCGGTCGGCGGGCGCGTCGACCCGCGCGTAATACGGCGTGCCGTACTCGGCGGTCAGCCGCTGATAGCGCTGCGACGGACTCGCCCCGGTGACCGCGAGGATTTCCGAGGCCAGCAGCGCCAGGATGATGCCGTCCTTGTCGGTGGTCCACACCGAGCCGTCCCGCCGCAGGAACGACGCCCCGGCCGACTCCTCGCCGCCGAAGCCGATGGTCCCCCCGATCAGGCCGTCGACGAACCACTTGAACCCGACCGGCACTTCGATCAGTTTGCGGCCGATCCCGGCGACCACCCGGTCGATCATCGACGAACTGACGGCGGTCTTGCCCACGGCGATGCCGCCCGGCCACGACGGCCGCTGGGTGTACAGGTATTCGATGGCGACGGCGAGGTAGTCGTTCGGGTTGAGCAGCCCCCCGTCCTGCGTCACGATGCCGTGGCGGTCGGAGTCGGCGTCGTTGCCGGTGGCGATCTGGTAGCGGTCGGGCTTGTCGGACATCGTTCGGATAAGCCCTGCCATCGCATCCGGCGAGCTGCAATCCATCCGGATCTTGCCGTCGTGGTCGAGCGTCATGAATCGCCATGTCGCGTCGACCAGCGGATTGACCACGGTCAGGTCCAGGCGATGCCGCTGGGCGATCTCGGCCCAATAGTCCACGCTGGCGCCTCCCAGTGGGTCGGCGCCGATGCGCACCCCGGCAGCGCGGATGGCGTCGATGTCGACCACGTTGGGCAGGTCGTCGACATAGTTGCCCAGGTAATCGTGGCGTTGCGCGGTGTGCAGCGCCCGGGCCAGCGGAATGCGCTTGACGCCCGACCCGTTGCGCAGGATCTCGTTGGCGCGCTTGGCAATCGCGTTGGTGGCATCGGTGTCGGCCGGGCCGCCGTTGGGCGGGTTGTATTTGAAGCCGCCGTCAGACGGCGGGTTGTGCGACGGTGTCACGACGATTCCATCGGCCAGCGCCTCGGTGCGGCCACGGTTGTAGGTGAGGATGGCGTGGCTGACCGCGGGTGTCGGGGTGTACCGGTCGCGGGAATCGATCATGGCGACGACGTCGTTGGCGGCCAGCACCTCCAGCGCCGACACCCAGGCCGGCTCGGACAGGCCGTGGGTGTCCCGGCCGATGAACAACGGGCCGCATGTGCCCCGCGCGGCGCGGTACTCGACGATGGCCTGGGTGATCGCCAGGATGTGCGCCTCGTTGAATGCCCCGGCCAGGGCCGACCCGCGATGCCCTGAGGTGCCGAAGGCGACCTGTTGGGCGACGTCCTCGGGGTCGGGCGCGGTCGAGTAATACGCCGTCACCAGGTGGGGCAGATCGACGAGGTCTTCGGGCTGGGCCGGCTGACCGGCGCGTGGATTGGCGACCATGGTTTCCAATTCTGCCCGTGTCCGCGTCCCCCCGGGCTGCGCCGGTCTGGACTTCGGCCATACGCTGCGTAGCGCACCGGCGAACGAAGGGAATCGACCCAGTGGCTCAGCGGGACTATCGCGAGTTGGCCGCGGTGTTTGCCGGTGGGGCACTGGGCTCCCTGGCCCGTGCGGCGCTGAGCACGCTGGCCGGCGGCGACCCGGCGAGCTGGCCATGGCCCACGTTCACGGTCAACATCGTCGGCGCATTCCTGGTGGGCTATTTCACCACCCGGCTGCTGGAGCGGTTGCCGACGTCGAGTTATCGGCGGCCCCTGCTCGGCACCGGATTGTGCGGTGGTTTAACCACTTTCTCCACGATGCAGGTCGAGACGCTGAGGATGATCGAACACGGCCACTGGGGGCTGGCCGTGGGCTACACCGTGACCAGCATCGTGCTGGGACTGTTGGCGGTGCACCTTGCCACCAAGTTGGTGCGCCGGGTCCGGGTGCGCCGATGACCGCCGCCATCGCGACGACGGCTCTGGTCTGGGTCGGAGTCGTGCTCATCGGCGGCGTCGGGTCGGTGCTGCGTTTCGTCGTCGACCGCACGGTGGCGCGCCGGCTATCGCGGCCGTTTCCGTTCGGCACCCTTGCCGTGAACATCAGCGGCGCAGCGCTTTTGGGCTTCCTCGGCGGGATGGCACTGAACAAGGACGTGGCCCTGCTGGCCGGCACCGCGTTCGTCGGTGCCTACACCACGTTTTCCACCTGGATGCTGGAAACGCAGCGGCTCGGCGAGGAACGCCGACTCCGCGCGGCATTGGCCAACGTCGTCATCAGCGTCCTGCTCGGTGAGGCGGCGGCCTTCGTCGGACAGCAGCTGGCACAGCGGCTTTGATTCAGGTGTCGCGCCGACCGGGGACGTCTTCGGGGGTGCGGGGCAGCACGTACAGCGCCATCCGCCGATTCGCCATGTCGTGCTCGCCGAGAAATACACAGCCGCCTCGTTCACAGAACTTGCGCGCCAAGGCGTTGCGATGATCGGGATCGAACATGATGCGGCGACACCGCGGATCGAGGGTGAAGATGCCGATGACCAAATGCGGCAGCAGGTAGCTGACGTGGCCGCGTTCGATGTAGTCCACATCGGCGACGGCGACATGCAGTCCCAGATCATAGGGGTCATACTCGTATCGCCGAGAAATGGAATCCTTTGCCGCCCTGTATAATTCGATGTATCCGCGGTCTACCCCGTCCAGGCTGGCGATGAGCGGGCGTGAGAAGCCGCCTTCCAGCTGCGCCTTCAGGTAGCGATGCCACCGCGCGACCGGCCAGTGGGATTCCCAGGCCTCGACCAGATGCGGCCGGCCCATCCACTCCGCGACCATCTCGGCGTCGGCGTCCGGGTCGGCGACACGCAGACCGTACGGCTCGGGCAGTTCCGGGATGGGCGGTGGCGGGACGCTGCGGATCGCCTCGGGAAGGTCGGTCAGTTCCCGCGGGAGGATCGGGTCGGGGTTGGTCATATCAACGGGACGAGCCTAGGACGCTGCTGGTTCGAAGCCGCTTCAGCGCGGTTTGAGCAGCTTGGCCAGGACGGCGGCCTGGCTGATGTCGAGGTCGCGGGTCGCAGTGACCAGCGTGACGGAACCGCGCTTGGCGAGCTTGCGCAGCTCGTCCAGGGCGCCGCTGTCGCGCAGCTCGCTCTTGTAGCGCGACGCGAATTCGTCGAACCGGTCCGAATCGTGCTGGTACCACTCGCGGAGGTCCTTCGACGGGGCGACGTCCTTGCACCAGATGCCCACGCGCGGATCGTCTTTGCGCACCCCTCGTGGCCAGACGCGGTCGACCAGCACCCGCTGGCCCTCGTCGGGGCTGACGTCGTCGTAGACCCGCGCCACCCGGATCCGGACCTTGGCGCTCACAGCACCAGGGTAATCGCGGACGCGCCGGCGTCCACTGGCTCAGTAGTGGTAGGTATCCGACGGCGCGGGCGAGTGATCGCGCTCTTCCTCGTCGATGTCCAACGCCTCGATGCCGTAGGCGCGCGCCAGTTCCAGAATCTTGGTGGCCCGGGCGATGCGGGGCAGGTCGGAGCCGTTGCGGATCTCTCCCCCGTCCCGTTCGAACTCGGCGAAAAACTCTTTTGCCCAAGAGATTTCGTCCTGCGACGGCGAGAGCCCCTCGTTGACGACGGCACATTGATCGGGCGTCAGGCAGATCTTGCCGGTCATCCCGAACTGGGTGGACACCGCGGTCGCCTCGATCAGCTTCAGCGGATTGGACCCGATGGTCGGCCCGTCGATCGCGCTGGGCAGGTCGGCGGCCTTGGAGGCGATAGTGAACCGTGATCGCGTGTAGGCCAGGGTGGCCGGGTCCTCCCCGAAACCGGTGTCGCGGCGGAAGTCGCCGATGCCGAAGGCGAGCCGGAAGGTGCCCTTGGTCGCGGCGATCTCGGTGATGCGTTCCAGGCCCCGCGCCGTTTCCACCAGCGCCACGATCGGCACGTCGGGCAGCCGCTTCGCGGTCTCGGTCACGTGGTCGACCGATTCGACCATCGCCAGCATCACCCCGCCGACCGGGGTGGTGGCCAGGGCGGCCAGGTCGTCGGCCCACCAGGGTGTGCCGAAGCCGTTGATGCGGACCCAGTCGACGTTGCCGGCGCCCAGCCAGCCGACCACGTTGTCGCGGGCGGCGTTCTTGTCCCTGGGCGCGACCGCGTCCTCGATGTCGAACACGACGATGTCGGCGCGCGAGTCCACCGCGGATTGGAACCGGTCGGCGTGCGTGCCGTTGACCAGGAGCCAACTCCGGGCGAGGACCGGGTCGATGCGAGAGCCGACGTCTTCGGGCTCGGCGGCGGTGCTGTTGACCTGTTCGTACATGTCTGCTGATCTGTCGTCTCTGTGCGTCGGGCGGGTTCGTTGCCCCTAACCGTAGCGAGTATCTGCAACCGGCGGTCCCGGATGGTCGTGCGGGGGCAAAGACACTCTGGACCCGCTCCCGGCGAGAGAGCGACCGATCAACCCTCGATTTCATCGAAAACATCTGTGTCGCAAAGTAATACGAGACTTGCGGCCAGCCTCGGACGCGTCGCGGCGTTTAGCAGCGTGTATGCGGGGTATTTCCTGGTCAAGCCGCACTCAGCCCACAGTGCGCAGTCCCCATTCCTGGAGTCATTGGAGGTATCGGCGATGGCAGATCTCATTGTCGAATCACCCGACGAAGTCGTCGCATTTCTGAAAGCGCAGCACAACCTCATCGAGGACATGTTCGACCAAGTGCTGCACGCGACGGATCCGAAAGCGCGTGAAGAGCCTTTCGCGACGTTGCGTCAGCTGCTCGCCGTCCACGAGACGGCCGAGGAAATGGTGGTGCATCCGCGCGTGCGGCGGGAGGACGGCGATGCCGGCGACGCCATCGTCGACGCCCTCCTCCATGAGGAGCATGAAGCCAAGGAGTTGCTGTCGGCGATCGAGAAGCTCGACATCACCTCGGACAAGTTCATCACCGAGCTGACCAAGCTGCGCGAAGCCGTGCTCGAGCACGCCCGGCAGGAGGAGGACGAAGAGTTCCCCGTCCTGAAGCGCAAGGTCGACGCCGACGACCTCAAGCGAATGGGGGCGGCGGTACGCGCCGCCGAAGCCATCGCTCCGACGCGCCCCCACCCCGGCGTGGAGTCGGCGAAGCTGAACTTCGCGCTCGGGCCGTTCGCGTCGATGCTCGACCGCGCGCGAGACCTCATCGGCAAAGCCCTCGGATAGCGCCTTCGGGTTTCCGTAGGCTCGAGAAGATGAGCGTTGCCCCGGATACCACCATTGCTCTGCAAAGCCGGTTCTTCCACGAATTGCCGGAGATGGCGGTCCGCTGGCAGGCGGAGACGTTCCCCGAGCTGCAGCTGCTGGCGCTCAACGAGCCGCTGGCCGAGTCGCTGGGCCTCGACGTGGCCTGGCTACGTGGCCCCGACGGGCTGCGTTTCCTGGTCGGCAACTCGGTGCCCGACGGTGCCACCCCGGTGGCCCAGGCCTACGCCGGGCACCAGTTCGGCGGCTTCGTTCCGCGATTGGGCGACGGGCGCGCGCTGCTGCTCGGTGAACTCGTCGACGCCGACGGGCGGCTGCGGGACATCCACCTCAAGGGATCCGGTGCCACGCCGTTCGCGCGCGGCGGCGACGGCCTGGCCGCGGTGGGGCCGATGCTGCGTGAATACCTCGTCAGCGAGGCGATGCACGCGCTGGGCGTGCCGACCACGCGATCGCTGGCCGTGGTGGGCACCGGCCGCCCGGTTCATCGCGAAGAAACGCTGCCCGGTGCCGTGCTCACCCGCGTGGCCGGCAGTCATCTGCGGGTGGGTAGCTTTCAGTTCGCCGCGGCCACCGGAAACCAGGATCTGCTGCGCCGCCTCGCCGACCATGCGATTGCCCGCCACCACCCCGGGGCCGCCGAGGCGGACAACCCGTACCTCGCGCTGTTCGAAGCGGTGGTTGCCGTCCAGGCGTCGCTGCTCGCGCAGTGGATGCTGATCGGATTCGTCCACGGCGTGATGAACACCGACAACACCACCATCTCCGGTGAAACGATCGACTACGGGCCGTGCGCGTTCATGGAGGCCTATGACCCCGACACGGTGTTCAGTTCGATCGACTTCTGGGGACGCTATGCCTACGGCAACCAACCGGTCGTCGCCGGATGGAACCTCGCCCGCTTCGCCGAGACGCTGCTGCCGTTGTTCTCGGAGAACACCGAGCAGTCCATCGCGCTCGCGGAACAGTCGTTCGGCGTTTTCCAGACCCGCTACGACGCCGTCTGGGCCTCCGGGATGCGCGCCAAACTGGGCCTACCCGACGGCGTCGACGCCGAGTTCGCCACGGCGCTCGTCGAGGAACTGCTTCTGCTGCTCAAGCAGAACCACGTCGACTACACCTCGTTCTTCCGCGGGCTCAGCCACGCGGCGCGTGGAGATGCCGCAGCCGATGCCGAGCCCGTGCGCGGATTGTTCGCCGACCTCGCCGGCTTTGACGCGTGGTTGACGCGTTGGCGGGCACTGCGTCCCGAGGCCGACACGATGGATCGCACAAACCCGATCTACATTCCCCGCAACCATCTGGTCGAGGAGGCGCTCACCGCCGCGACGGCCGGCGAGCTCGGCCCACTGCAGCAACTGCTCGCCGCGGTGACGAACCCCTACGCGCAACGGCCCGGCCTTGAGCGCTACGCCGCACCCGCCCCCGAGGACTTCGGCAAGTATCAGACCTTTTGCGGCACTTGATTTTACGACAGCTTGGCGAGCTCGGCGTGCAACCCATCGAGGCGTTGTAGCGTCTGATCGCGAGGCTCGGTCGGCAGGTCCACCAACAGGTGCTCCACACCCAAGTGGCGATAAGCCTCGAGTTCCTTTGCCGTCGGCTTGCCGCCGTGGAAGTGAATCACCGGGACGTCTTTGCCGGCCACGTCACGCAATTGCTCAAGCGGAGAAGACAATTCCTCTGCCGACCCCGTCATCGACAGCCAGCCCGCGTTCAGCCGTGCGATGCGCTTGAAGCCCGCCGGTCCGCCGCCGAGATAGAGCGGTGGATGCGGCTTCTGGACCGGCTTGGGCCAACTGTAGATCGGGTCGAAGTTCACGAATTCGCCGTGATGCTCCGCCTTTTCGTGTGTCCAGATCTCGATCATCGCGTCGAGGCGCTCGTCGACGACGCGCCCGCGGACCGAGGGATCAACCCCGTGGTTGGCGATCTCCTCACGCAGCCAGCCGATTCCCACGCCGAATCGAAATCGCCCCTGCGACACCAGATCCAGCGATGCCACCTCCTTGGCGGTGTGGATCGGATCGCGCTGAGGCACCAGCGCGATGCCGGTGCCCAGGACGAGCCGCTCGGTGACGACCGCCGCGGCGGCCAGCGCCACGAACGGGTCCAGCGTGCGGTAGTACTTCGGCGGAATCGGGCCGCCGCTCGGATACGGGGTCTTCGCGTCGACCGGGATGTGTGAGTGCTCGGCGAGAAAGAGCGATTCAAAACCACGCTGCTCGAGCGCCTTGCCCAGCTCCGCGGGACCAATGCCGTCGTCGGTAACAAATGTCAGCACACCGAAACCCATGATGCTCAGTCAACAGCATCACCGCTGCGCTGTCAGCGTGAGCTTGTCCCGGCGGCCAGCGGGCCGGGTTCGGTCACCGGCACCAATCGCGCCATGCCGCGCAGCAGCCACGGCGTGCGTTTGGCCATCACCGCCACGGCCCGATCCGACCGGCGCATCGACGTCCGGGGACCGGGCGTGGGCGCCGCGGCCAGCCGCACCTCGCGCGACGCCCCGGTCGCACCATGACGGTCCACGGCGACCAGCTCCCAGGCGCCGGGAACGCCACGCAACTCGACGACGCCTCGCTCCTGGAATCCGATCCCCGAGCCGACGACCAAGTCACGCACCGTCCGCGACACCACGATTTCCCCGGCACCGGCTTGACCGAGAATTCGCGCCGCAATGTGGACGGCGATCCCTCCGATGTCGGTATCCATGAGTTCGCATTCACCCGTGTGCATGCCGATACGGATCTCGATGCCGAGCTTCTCGGCATCGTCGCGCAGGTTCTCGGCGCACCGGATGCCCTGGGTCGGGCCGTCGAACGTGATGAGGTACCCATCGCCGGTGCTCTTTATCACCGTGCCGCCGTATCGTTCGGTGGCCCCGACGGTGATCTCAGCGAAGCGCTGCAAGACCGCTCGCCACCGCTCGTCGCCGGTCGCCGCGACCCGCTCGGTCGACGCGACGATGTCGGTGAACAGCACCGTCCGCAGGGCGCGATTCAACGGTGCGGGGGTCGCGTGGCTGCCGGTGAGAAGCTCCTCGATCTCGGTGGCGATCTTGTCGGGATCGGTGAACCACGGCGCATGGTCGGTGCCGTCGAGCTCGACCATGCGCGCGCCGGGTATGTGGTCGGCCAAATACCTGCCCGCCTGCACCGGGACCCCGGGATCCCGGGCGGCGTGCACGACCAAGGCGGGCATGGTGAGTGTCGGCAGGATCGGCCGGACATCGATCTGGAAAGCGGCTTCGAGCGTGGCGCGTGCCATTCCGGGGCTGGCGCACGAGCGCTCGAGCATCCCCAGCTGCCGAGTTGACCGGACCGACGGCAGCAGACACTTGAGTGCCTCTCCGCTTCCCCACGCCGACAAGACAGCTTGGCCGAATTTCTGGAAGCCGATGATCTGGTCTTCAGACGGTGTGTACTCCTCGCCGATCTCGCGTATCGAGCGTGCCCGGAGCTCGGCCGGATCGACGTCGAGGTCGTCCCAACCTGCGCTGGGGAGATATGCCGCCGTGCCGGTGAGGATCAACGCCCGTGTCCTGTCCGGTCGCGTCGCGGCGAACAGGATGGCCGCCGGGCCGCCCTCACTGACCCCGAGCAGCGCAGCTCTTTCGAAGCCGGCGGCGTCCATGACGGCCTCGATCTCGGCCGCCCGATCATCCAGCGTGCGGATCCGCGGAACGGGATCAGACAATCCGACGCCGGCCTTGTCGAAGAGGACGACGCGGCAAAACGTCGCGAGCCGCTCCATGAAGGCCTTGAACTCGGGCATGGACCAGTACAGCTCGACATGGCTGGCGAACGAGCCAGCGAAGACGAGGTCGACCGGCCCGTCACCGAAAACTTGGTAGGCCAGGCTGAGATCACCGCAGTTTGCATACGCCGTCTCCGGCACGCAATGAGCGTACCGACTGCATCGCGGTCTAGAACGGCAAATACTTGCCGATTCGCTCAGCTATACAACCGATTCGTCGGCCACCGCCGGAGACGCCCGGCGCTTGGCCGGACGTACCGCGCCCCAGAGCCCGGTCGCGACACCGACCGCGGCGCCGCCGAGGCCGATGATCTGCTGCGAGGGCTTCAACTCGCTGTGCACGCTCATCCCGCCGACCAGGTCGGCCACGTCGGCACCCGCGGAGGCCAGGAACCAGCCGCGCGTGCTCTTACCGCGCAGTGCCGCCGACGCGAGCAGGACACCGATCAGCGCGTCGCGATAGCCCATCGACCGCAACAACAGTTGCGCTGTCGGTGACGGCTGGTCCGGGTCCCCCCACAGCTTGTTCGCTCGTAGCGGGTCGACGAGGAAAGAAACGCCAGAGGCAAGTCGGATGGTGCCCGCAAGGAGGCCGAACCGGTCGATGGACATGGTCTTCAGAGCCTAGGAGCAAACCGTCCGATCGTGCACGCATTGCATCCGACAGTCGCTCACGGCGCCGGGCAGGAATCGGCGATCTGCAGCGACGCCGGCCACAGCACAGTCGCCGCCCCGAAGGCCATGGCGTCGGCCGCGGTGGGCGCCACGGCTTCTATCCGCGCCTGAATTCGCTGGGTCTGCTCGGGGTGAAAAGCTGTCCAGGCGAACCCGATACACAGGTATGGGATCAACAACCACAATCCGAGCTCGATGAGCCCGCCGACGCTGACCTTGTGCCCGAGGATGCGCCGGAGCGGGCCCATCGCGTGTTCGATTCCGCCCATCACCGCCCTGCCTACCGCAGCACCAGTTTCAGCGCATAGTCGACGACGACATCGAGGTCAGTGCCCAAATGCCCGGCGAGCCATTGTTGCGCGAGCTCGGCCATGGCGCCCGTGTACAGGGCGGCGGCGACCTCCGCGGCCACCGGATCGGAATCGGGGTTCAGACGCCAGCCCTCGGTCAGCACGCCCGCGCGCAGCATGTCCTGCGTGGCGCGGCGCCGGGCGGCCAGCACCGGGTTGGTGCGCGCGTCGGTGAACAGCACCCGGCCGCGGCGCGGATCGGCGGACGAGAAGCCCAGCACCGCCGCGATGCCGGCCCGGGTCCGGGCGCCGAGCGAATCCCCCGCCCGCTCGATGGCGGCCTCGATCACTTCGGCGAGCTGATCACTCACCCGGTCGTAGACCGCGCCGAGCAGATCGTCGGTGTCGCCGAAACTTTCGTAGAAGTACCGCGTGTTCAGCCCGCATTCGCGGCACACCGAACGCACCGAGACGGCCGCCTCACCGCCGCTGCCGAACAGTCGATAGGCGGCCTCGACCAGCAGCGCACGTCGTTCGGCGCGGCGGTCCTTGAGCGGTATACCGGCCCACCGGGTGGGACTCGACATCCCTACAGCCTAAGTCGGGATGGCGCGGGTCTTGTCACACCTGTAGCCAAATCTTATTCTGGTTACAGTCGTGACCAGAAGTTTCGAGGGAGTGCGCTGTGTTTCTGCCACACCAAATCGTCGGGCAGCTGATCAACAAACGGTTGGACGACAACATGCGGCGGTACTTTTTCCGCGGCATGGAGTTCGCCGCGCCCGTCGGCGATCCGGGTTGGTTCGGCCCCGGCAGCGCCGTGTGGCGCGTCCATTCGCACCTACCCGCGCTGATCTTCGGTCTGCAGTGCGCCGCCTTCATGGAGACCCTGGACCCGTCGATCTACTGGATGGGCATGCACCACTCGCGACTGATCAAGCGGGACAGCAACGGAAACCCGATATCGCAAGTGCCCCAGATCGATCCAGAGGGCGCCGCGACACGCCTCGGCCACTCGGTGGCGTTCTTCATCGGCACGGCATATGGGTCAACGGAAACCGCTGAGCGCCTGGCGAAATCGGTGCGCGCGATGCACCACACCATCAAGGGCACTCGCCCCGACGGGGCCCGCTACGACGCCGACGACCCCGAGTGGCTGCGCTGGAACTACGCGACGGTCGTCTGGGGCCTGGCCACCACGCACGAGCTCTATCACCCAATGCCGTTGCGCGGCAAGAAACTCGATCGCTACTACGGTGAGTTCGTCCGCGTCGGACACGCGCTGGGAGGCACCGACCTGCCGACCACCAAGGCCGAGACGCTCGAGTGCCTGGAATCCTACTTGCCCAAACTGGCTGTCACCCATGGCAAAGCGATGGGCACGGGCCCCAACGTCCACATGCCGCAGGCTGCCGTCGACTGGGCCATCCGCGACACCCTGCCGAAATGGGCCAAGCAGATGCTGCAGCACCGCGACTGCAACATCGTCGAACGCACCGCCCGTCGCACGGCGGTGTGGTCCATCATCAACGGGATCAACGCCGCATCCGGGCCCACGCCGGAATTCCGGCAGGCCCAGGCCAGGGTCAAGGGCGGCACCACGGTCCCCCACACCCTGCCGACCTACGTACTGGGTACCGATCAGGTTCGCAGCCGCTCCGAGGTGGAGCGCAGCTTCCAGTCCGTGTAGTCGCTCCCGCCGCCGCGTGCGGTGTTCGACACTGGGGCCATCTCACAAACTTCCCCGGCGAGACGTCTACACAGCGTGACAGCCAAACGACCGTTCGAGGCGGTGGTCGTCGACCACGGTCCTGTCGTACTGCGGGTATGCCGCGCCATCGTCGGGCCGGTCGACGCCGACGATGCCTGGTCGGAGACCTTTTTGTCCGCGTTGCGCGCCTACCCGGACCTGCCCGCGGACGCCAACGTCGAGGCCTGGCTGGTCACCATCGCGCACCGCAAAGCCGTCGACCTCACCCGGGCGCGGGCGCGACGTGCGGTGCCGACCGACGAGGTCCCCGAGACTGCCGGCCCGGCGGATCCCGACAGGGACGACGACCTGGCCGACGCCCTGGCGCGACTGCCCGCCAAACAGAAACAGGCGGTGGCCTACCACTACCTGGCCGGCCTGCCCTATTCCGAGATCGCCGCCATCCTCGGCGGCAGTCCCGACGCCGCCCGGCGCGCCGCCGCCGACGGCATCGCCGCCCTCAGACGCACATACCCCGGCGCCGCCGCCGGCCCGACCGGGACAGGAGAAATTCGATGAGCACCGAACACGAATTGGCCCGCGAACTGGCACAGGCCACCGCCGCCACCGCCGGCGACCTGGGCGCGCTGCACGCCCGACTCGCCACCGCCGCGCAAGCCGAGGGCCTCCTCGACATCGCCTACCGCATCGTCGACAGCCCGGTCGGCCCCTTGCTCATCGCGGCCACCGAACTCGGCCTCGTCCGCGTCGCCTACGCCAGCGAGGGGCACGACGCCGTCCTGCAAAGCCTCGCCGACAGGATCAGCCCGCGCATCCTGCTCGCGCCCGGCCGCCTCGAGACGGCCGCAAGGCAACTCGACGAGTACTTCGCCGGCAAGCGCCGCGATTTCGGCGTGCCGCTGGACTGGCGGCTCTCGGCCGGATTCCGCAACACCGTGCTTCGTCGGCTGCCCGAGATCGGCTACGGCCACACCGCGAGCTATGCCGCGGTGGCCAAGCTGGCCGGCAATCCCAACGCGGTTCGCGCCGTCGGCAGCGCGTGTGCCACCAATCCGCTACCGGTCGTGGTGCCCTGCCACCGCGTGGTGCGCAGCGACGGCGCGATGGGCGGCTATCTCGGGGGCGTGGAAGCCAAGCGCATCCTGCTCACCCTCGAGGCCGCGGCCTAACGGGCGAATCCCGTTGTGGTGCAACCGGACCGGGCCCGCTAAGCGGCCCCCGGCGTGAGGGGCGGAAGGTCGACGGCCGGCGATGACGGCTGCGTCGGCGCGGGCTGCGGTGCCTGGTTGACGTGCTGCCCGAGGTGCTGGGGACAGTAGGCGCTCGCCGCGATCATGGTGAACTGGGCGGCGCCGTCCACCGTGAATCCCGGATTACTCGACGACACGCTCTTGATCACCTCGACCTGGGGACTGCCCTCGTCCATCAGTTGGCACGCCCGCTTACCCACCCCGACGGCCGCGGCGGGGTCCTGATAGGTGATGCCCGCCTGGTTGAGCGCGGCGATGAAGCTCGCATCGGCTCCCGAGGTGCCGACCGGGTCGGCGTACGCGGGCGCGGCCACACCGGCGAGGGCGGCGCAGCCCGCAAGCACTAGCAGCATTCGCATCGCCTCATCCTCATATAGATCGGCGCCCTTGTCCTGCCGAGCCCCTCCGGCTGTGTATAACGGCGGCGAACGCCCACGTTGGGCCGCCGGGCTCCGATTCCGCACGGACCCTGAATTCGGGCCCCATGTGGTACACAGTGGCTATGTCCGCGCTGTCCCAGCAACATCGTTAAGAGCCCCGGCGTGGACGACGACCGACTCCTGACTCCCGGCCAGACCTGCTGGCGCACGGTACGGGCCGACCGGTTCGCCGCCATCATCGACGCGGCCGACTATTTCAAGCACGTCAAGGCCGCGATGCTGCGCGCCCGCCATCGGATCATGCTGATCGGCTGGGACTTCGATTCCAGGGTGACGTTCGAGCGGGGCGAGAAGACGCTTCCCGGGCCGAACCAGCTGGGCGCGTTCCTCTATTGGATGCTGTGGAAACGGCCGGGCCTCGACATCTACCTGCTGAAGTCCAACCTGCGTCTGCTGCCGGCCTTCGATGGCATCTGGGTCGGCCTGACACCGGTGTCGGTGCTGAATCAGATCAGCAGCAGGCGAATGCATTTCGCCATCGACGGCGCCCACCCGATCGGCTCCGTGCATCATCAGAAGATCGTGGTCGTCGACGATGCGGTGGCGTTCTGCGGCGGCATCGACCTGACGCTCGAACGATGGGACACGCGTGCACACGCGCATGACAACCCTCACCGCCGCACGGCGGGGCGCAGGTACGGGCCGCGTCACGATGTCGGCCTGGCCGTCGACGGTGCGGCCGCACGGGCCCTGGGCGAGCAGGCCCTGGCCAGGTGGCATACCGCGACCAAGCACTCGTTGGCGCCTGTCGAGGCCAAGCACAGCACCTGGCCCAGCAAGCTGGAACCGAGCCTGCGCAACGTCGACGTCGGAATCGCACGCACCGTGCCGGAGTTCGAAGACCGCCCCGAGGTCCGGGAGGTGGAGGCGCTCAACCTGGCCGCCATCGCGGCGGCGCGCCACACCATCTATGTGGAGAACCAATACCTGGCCTCCCGGACCATCGCCCAGGCGCTGGCCGCGCGGCTGCGCGAGGACGACGGACCGGAGATCGTCATCGTGCTGGCCCGCCGAGGGAACAACCCGCTCGAGCGCGGAACCATGGACAGCGCCCGCCATCGCCTCATTCGGCTGCTGTGGGAAGCCGACGATCACGGCCGGCTGGGCGTCTACTGGCCGGCGACCGACGGCGGGACCCCGATCTATATCCATTCCAAGGTGCTGGTGGTCGACGATCGGCTGCTGCGCATCGGCTCCTCGAACTTCAACAACCGCTCGATGGGCTTCGACAGCGAGTGCGACGTCGCGATCGAGGCGCAGCCGGCCAATTCCGAACACGACGACGTCCGCCGCGAAATCCATTCGGCGCGAAGCGAATTGATGGCAGAGCATCTCGGCGTTTCGGTGGGCGAGTTTGAGGGCGCGATCGGCGAACACCGGTCGGTCTTGACGGCGATCGACGCACTTCGCGGAGACGGCAAGACGTTGCGGCCCTTTACCGAGCGAACGGTCGCCAACGAGGCGGGCCCGCTGGCGGAGAACGACCTGATGGATCCCGACCACGTGCCACGGTCGCTGACCCGCAGCGTGCAGCGGTTCATCACCGGCCTTCGGGGTTGACCGGTCGGCGATTTAAGTGTGGGTTGAGCCGAACTCGGCCTAGTGTGGGCAGAAGCGCCCGTGGACTAAGGACGAGCACCAATGAGCATCGACGACGACTCCGTCACCACGCTGGAGGACCTGCGCGGCGACCTGGCGCAGCGCTACAAGCGGACGCCGACCGGTGGAAGTGCGGTGGACAGCGCGATCGTCGAGGCCGACATGGCCGCACTCGATCGCGACGGCTACGTCATCTGGGAGAACCTGCTCACCGTCGAGCAGTGCTCCCAGATCCGTGAAGTTGTCCGTCCCTGGCTGGGACACACCGGACGCAACTCCTTCGAGGGCCTGCGCACCCAGCGCATCTACAGCGTGTTGAGCCGGACCCGGGTGTGCGATCGGCTGGTCGATGACCCGCGGGTGCTGGCGGTGCTCGATCGGCTGCTGATGCCCAACTACCTGCTTTCGGCGTTGCAGGCCATCAACATTCAGCCCGGCGAGGCCGCGCAACTGGCGCACCACGACGACGGCTTCTACCCGATTCCGCGCCCCCGGGAGCCGCTGGCCGCCGCGACGATCTGGGCGATCGACGACTTCACCGCCGACAACGGCGCCACCGTCGTCTACCCGGGCAGCCACCGCTGGGGCAAGCGCCGGCCGGGGCCCGAAGATCGGGCCCTACCCGTCGCCATGCCCGCCGGCTCGTGCGTCTTGTTCGTCGGTACCCTCTGGCACGGCGGCGGCGCCAACAACACCGACCGCGAGCGGCTCGCCGTGACCGCCCAGTACTGCCAACCGTGGCTGCGGCCCATGGAGGCCTACACCCTGTCGATATCGCGCGACATCGCCCGGGCGGTCTCCGATGACATTCGCCGGATGCTCGGCTACAGCATCCATCCGCCGTTCGTCGGCAACGTCGACGGCCTGCATCCGTTGCGGCTGTTGGAAGTTGAGCAGCAGGCGTAGCGGACCGTCCGATCCGGGGCCAAAGCGCCGCGACCCCGCCGGTTTGAAGCGCCGCGACCTGGCTATTCTCAGATCTGTCATGACGCGTCGAGCGGGCCCGCCTGGCGAAGAAGCCGATTCACCGACGGCCGAGTCCCGGAATCGCTTGCACCGCAACCATAGGATGGTGGCCGGTGCCAAGGTGCTGGCCGCGTTGGTCTCCCTGGTGGTGGTCGCCGTCATCGGCGTCGCCTGGCACGCCTACCGCAACGCGTCGGCGGGCATCACCAAATCCGAGGCATTGGCCGGTGAACCCGCGTCGACCGGAAGCGACCAGAACATCCTGATCATGGGTCTGGACAGCCGCCGTGACCAGCATGGGCAGCCGCTGTCGCCCGACATCTACGACGCGCTGCACGCGGGCAACGAGGATTCCGCTGACGGCGATTCCGACGCGCTCATCGTGGTTCACCTGCCCGCCGGCGGCGGTCCGGCGACGGCGATTTCGATTCCCCGCGACGATTATGTCGATCTGGCCGGATGCCCGACCTCGGACTGCCGCGGCAAGATCAAGGAGGCCTACAGCTACGCCTACCAACGCGTAACGGCCGGTCGCGCGTCCGCAGGCTCGCAGCCGAATACGACGCCCCTTCAGGGGCAGGACGCGACGGCCAAAGAACAGGCGGCGCGGGAAGCGGGCCGCAGAGCCGAAATCAGCACCGTCAAAAGCCTTCTGCAGATCCCGATCGATCATTTCATCGAAGTCACCCTGGCCGGGTTCTTCCAACTCGCCCGGGTGGTCGAACCGATCACGGTGTGCCTCAGCGCGGACACGTCGGACCGCTACTACTCCGGCGCGGACTTTCATAGCGGCGTCCAACAGATCAGCGCAACCCAGGCGTTGGCCTTCGTCCGGCAACGCCGCGATCCCAACGACGCGGCGTTCACCGACCTTGATCGAAGCCGGCGCCAGCAGGCCTTCATCGTCTCGGTGGTCAGCGCGATGCGCCGCGGCGGGACATTGTCCGACCCCACCAAACTGCATGCCCTGCTGAACGTCGCCAAGCAGAACGTCGCCGTCGACGCCGGCTTCGACTTCGACGAATTCATTCGTAATGCGTTGGCATTCCCCAACCGACCAGTGGTGTTGTACACGCTGCCGGTCACCAGCTTCGGTCAACTCTCGGACGGCGCCTATGTGAACTTCATCGACCTACCCACCATCCGCTCCATCGTGCATAACCTGGTGGGCACCGATTCGTCCAGCGCGCCCTCGACGAGCAGCGCCAGCACGGCGGCGCGACCGGACGGCGGCACGCCGACCACCTCCGGCAGCGTCGCGCTGGACGTCGTCAATGCCTCGGGCCGGCAGGGTGAGGCGGCAACTGTCCAAATGCTCTTGGCGACTGGGAAATTCAATGAAGGCAAGGTCAGCACGGCCGACTCCACCATCGAGACGAGCACTATCACCTACGGAGCGGGCGCGAAGGTAGCGGCCACCGAGCTCGCCGATCAGTACGACATAACGGCGACCGCATCCGACAGCGTCGCCCGAAACACGGTGCGGCTGACCGTCGGGACCGATTTCTCCCGGTTCGACCAGACCCGCAATTCTACGTCGGAATCGTCGACCGCGACCGCCACAGCGCCCGTCACCACCGTGCCCGCCACCGGCGCGGGCACGCAGCAGCCTGCGGCTACCAACCTGTCGCGGATGACCGCCGACGGCATCCCCTGTGTGAAATGACAAGGAGCTACGGCGTTTTCCGTGGGGCGGGCGCCGATGCCGGTGGCTCGGCGCCATAGAGGCGCAGAGCCTGCGCCGCAGCCGTGGCCACCGCACCCCTGAGGTGCGAGATCGGCGGGCTGCCCCGCAGGTGGATCGAGTTCGACAGCAGGATGACATACGTATTCGAACCTGGGTCCATCCACAGCGTGGTTCCGGTGAATCCGGTGTTGCCGAAGCTGCCGACGGGAAAGACCGTCCCGCGCGGCCTGGAGAAGGCCGTGTCGATGTCCCAGCCGAAACCAAACAGGCTTTGCCCTTCGATCGCCGGATAGCTCGGAGTGCGAGCTCGTTGATCGGCACGGTTTGCCGCCACAACCTGATCGGCGGTATGGCCCGGCTGCTGAGGGGTCGTCATCAGCGCGAGAGTCTCTGGCCGCAAAGGAAACTCGCTCGGGCGACCGGCCAGCCGGTCAAGCAGCGCCTGCGCAAAGATGCCGACATCGTGTGCCGTCGAGAACATGCCGGCATTGCCGGCGACTCCCCCCATCCGGCGTGCCGTCGGGTCATGCACCGTACCCCGAAGCAGGGCAAAGAAATTCGGATTCTTGCTCGGATCGTCTCTGCTTTCCTCGTCGCGCGCCGTCGGCGCGATTCGCGGCAGCAGGCTGGTGCTCCAGGTACCTGAGGGACAAGTCGTCGGCTCATCCCCCGCCGCCGCGGGGGCCCAGGCAACCGCTGCTCCTCGGATCGTGTGGGGCCCGCAGGCCTTGGCGACGGGAAGATAGCGAGTGTCGTGCAGGCCAAGCGGCGCAAACACATTGCGTTGCACGTAGGCGTCTTCGGCCTCGCCGGTGGTCTTCTCGAGCAGCGCGCCCAGCAGGATGTAGTTGATGTCCGAGTATCGGAAGAGCTCACCGGGACCCGACTGCAGCGGGGTGGTGAGCGCGCGATGAATGCCTTCGGCTTTGTCAGGTCCGCCCAGCCCCCACGGGTCTGCCAGACTCACATCGATCCCCTCGCCGGACGTGTTGGTCAGCAGCATGCGCACCGTGACCTGTGCCCGCCGTGGATCGTTCGTAGCGTTGAAGTCGGGCAGATATTTCTGCACCGGGTCGTCGAACGCCACCTTGCCCTGCTCGTAGAGCTGCATGATGGCGACCGCCGTCGCGAGGCACTTCGTCAATGACGCCATGTCGAAGATCGTGTCCTCGGTCATCGGCTCCGCGGGTGCGGGCGAGCCGTCCAGCCCCGGTTCGCCCGCGAGTTTGCGCGACCCGTACGCCTGGTGGAAGGCGACCTTGCCGTCGTGCCCGACCATCACCACGCCGCCCGGCAGCCCGCCTGCCGCGATCGCGTCGTTCATCAGCGTGGAGATGGTCGCGAATTCGGGTGCGGGAGCCGCGGTCGGCGCCGCGGCGGGCGGCGGTGTCTGTGCGGGCGTCCGCGCGGGCTGCTCTGGGCGGTCGGCTACCGGCGTGCGTGCCGTGAACGTCCACGGCGAAACGGCGAGGAGGGCGAGCAACACAATTGCTACCACGACCGTCTTGCGTAGCGAGGATGGCCAGAACTTCCACCTGCCACTGACTACCGGCATAGGGCAAGGGTAAGTCGGCGCCCTGGCGGCATCCAGTAGCGTTGGCGCCGGACCTGTCTCGCGACACCCGGTCGCGACGGGTCGTGTCGCGATGGAGCAAGCGGTGAGGACCCATCCCCAGTGACCTCCGGCAGGCGGTGGGTCGCCGTGCTGGCGGGCGCGATGGCCGCCGGTACCACGTTGACGCAATGCGCCGCCGCTCCGCCACGCCCCGCGGCCAGGCCTGCGTCCGCCGTGTCATCAGCCGCCGACCCGTCGTCGCCACCCACCGCTGGCGACGTTCGCCCGGTCACCGCCGCGGAGCTCGGTGCCAGCTGGCGGCCGGGCTGCCCGGTGGACCCCGCGCAGCTACGACGAGTCGAGGTTGACCACGTCGGTTTCGACGGCGGCACCCATCGCGGCGAGCTGATCGTGCACCAGGACCTGGTGCCGGAGGTCATCACGGTTTTCGCGGAGCTCTACCGGGCGCGATTTCCGATCGAGAAGATCCGCTCTGCGGACCGCTACCCGGCGGCCGACGATGAGCTCTCCATGGAGGACGACAACACCTCAGCGTTCAACTGCCGAGGCATCCCGTGGAGCGAGCACTGGTCTCAACACGCCTACGGCCGCGCCATCGATCTGAATCCGCGTCTCAACCCGTGCGTCTACGCCGACGGCACGTTCCAACCGCACAACGCGACGGAGTATCTGGACCGCAGCCGCGGCGACCCGGGGCTCCTGCACGGCGGGGACGCGGCCGTGCGCATCTTCACCGACCGCGGCTGGCGGTGGGGCGGCGAGTGGGCATCGCCCGTCGACTACCAGCACTTTGAACGACCGTGAGCCGGGCCTCTGCAAGAATGGGCGGATATGTCGCGCTCATTCGACGTCTCGACCGAGTCGTCCGCCACCGTCGAACAGATACACGCCGCGTTCGGTCGCGAGGAGTACTGGCTGGCCCGCATCGCGGCCGGCTCCGCCGACGCCACGTTGGATTCGCTGGTGACCGACGCCGACGGCGCGGTGACGGTGCGCACGACCCAGCACCTGGGCCGTCAGATTCTCCCCGGGATGGTCGCCAAATTCGTCACCGCTGACGTGAAAATCGTGCAGACCGAGACGTGGCGACCGGACGGCGACAGCCAAGTGCGCGGGCACATCAGCGTCTCGGCGTCGGGCGGGTTGGGGTCGGGCCGTGCGGAATCCCGGCTGGCGCCGACGGATGACGGCGGTTCACAACTGCACACCACCCTGAGGGTGGAGGTCAAGATCCCGTTGGTGGGCGGCAAGCTCGAGAAAACCATCGGATCCGATTTGTCCAAGGGCATCCCCGAGATGCTGCGCTTCACCACCACGTGGATCATCGAAAACAGCTGAGGCACAACTCGTCGATCGAGTCCTGAGGTATTTCAGGGCCGGAATGCAGCAAACGGGCATCGCGACGCCAGACGCAGCAGTAGGCTCCCTCACGACGTGGTGAATCGGTCCCCACGACAACGTGTTTCGCACAGCGGAACGCGCTCACGCATCGATGGGAGCATTCCATGATTCGCACGATCGTGTTCAGGTCAGCGCTGGCCGCGGCCGCACTGGCCGGCCTGGCGTCGCCCGTGTCGACGGCGAACGCCGACCCCGATCCCATCTCGGTCGGCGCCTACCTGCACACGCTGAACGTGCTGCACGTGCCGTACGACAACCCGGGGAGGATGGTCGACATCGGAAACAACGTCTGCCAGCAGGCGCGCGGTGGCACCGACTTCGACACGATCTACCCGACAGTCGCGGGCAATGGCTTCGCGTCGGCGCAGGCCGGCCAGATCATGGGCGCTGCTGTCGGAACATTCTGCCCGGACGTGGAGGCCGCGTTCGATCGGTGGACCAACAGCTAAAGGGCTACGGAAACTCGAACGCCTTGCCACCTAAACGTGAGCGGGCATGCTGTCCCAGCCGCGCACCGCCGAGGACGAGGAGAACACCGCGGCATCCAGGTCGACTTCCCAGTCAGGGAACCGATTCATGATCTCGTCCAGCGCAATTCGTCCCTCGATCCGCGCCAGCGCGTTGCCGAGGCAGTAGTGCGCACCCACCCCGAACGTCAGGTGCTGACGCGGCATCCTGGTCACATCGAACGATTCCGCGTTCTCGCCGAACCGCCGTTCGTCGCGGTTGGCCGCGCCGATCAGCGTCAGGATCGCGCTCCCCGCCGGCACCGTCTGGCCGTGGAATTCGATGTCGCGGGTGACGTACCGCGCCGCTTGCAGCGCGGGTGGCTCGAAACGCAAGAGCTCTTCGATGGCGCCGGGCAGCAGCGATCGGTCGTCGACCAGCCGGCGGCGCTGATCGGGATGCTCGGACAGCAGCTTGCCCGACCAGCCGATCAACCGCGTGGTCGTCTCCGAGCCGGCCACCGCGACGACCTTCATGAACATCAACAGTTCATCACGGTGCAGCTTCCTGGTGACCCCCTTCTCGTCCTCGAACTCGGCGTTCAGCAGCTCCGTCGTGAGGTCGTCCGCGGGATGGGTTGTGCGCCAGTCGATGAAGTCGGCGAAGACCTCTCCGTCGGCGAGCTTGGCATCGGTGTTGTCCGTCATGCGCCCGCCACGCTTGGTCCGGACGAACTTCTCGCCGTCCTGCTGCACCCGGCGCTGGTAGTCCTCGGGGATGCCGAACAGCATGCCCACCACGCGCAGCGGCATGATGGCACCGAGATCCTGGACGAAGTCCACGCGGTCACCGCCGACCAACGGGTCCAGGCAACGCTGGGTGAACTCGCGGATCATCGGCTCGAGGGAGTTGATCTTGCGGGGGGTGAACGCGCGGGAGAGCAAGCTGCGGTGGATGTCGTGCACCGGCGGATCTTCGAAAATCAGGAGCCCTGGCGGGATTTCGATGCCCGCCTTGATGATCTCCAGCACGACGCCCCGCGCGGAGCTGAAGGTCTGGTGGTCGACCAGTGCCCGGTTGACGTCATCGAACCGGCTCAGCGCGTAGAAGTCGTGTTCGGTGTTGTAGTACAGCGGCGCGTTCTCGCGGATGCGCCGGAACATCGGATACGGATCGGCGTTGAGGTCGACGTCCCAGGGGTCGTAATACAGGTCGTCGGCGGTCCTGGTGGTCATGGGATTCCTGTCTACTGCGTCTGCGCGTCCGCACCGAAGGTTTCGCGGTGCAGTTCGATCAAGGCGTGCAGTTGCTCGAGATAATGCTGCAACGAATGGTGGACGAAGCGAGCCGAGAGGGTGGTGGTTCCGCCTTCGGCCAACTCCCGCAACGTATCCTGTGTCGCTTCAGGTTTACCGGCCGGATCCAGGGGTTGCTCCGCGGGCATCACCACCTCGAATTCCGACGGTAATTCGAACTGCCGCAACCAGTCCGCGGCCGTGTGGATCGACACATAGTACGGGCACCATCCGTCCGCGAGGGTAACCGCACGCCGCAGCGATCGTCGCGTGCGCCCGCCGACCCAGATCGGCATACGCGGCTGTACCGCACAGGGGTCCACGGTCAGCCCGCCGAATGAGTAGAACTCACCGTGATACACCGGCTCGTTGCTGGGCAGCGCCGCCCGCAGCGCCCGCAGGGCGTCATCACCGCGGGCGCCCCGGTCGTCGAAAGGCGCACCCAGAAGGTCGAACTCCTCCTTGAGCGAACCGACGCCCACACCGAGGATCACCCGCCCATTGCTGACATGGTCGAGGGTGCCGTAACGCTTGACGATCGCCAGCGGATGGTGGTATCCCAGCACCAACGTCATCGTGGCGAAGCGAATTCGGTTGGTGCGCCCCGAAACGTAACCGAACGTCGCAAGCGGATCCCAGTAGCGAGCCCCGCGCCGACCCGATTCGGTCGAGGGCATGCCGATGTGCTCGCTGCAGGTCATGTGGTGATAGCCGAGCCGATCCGCGACCTCGGCGACCCGGCCGATGTCCTCGATGCCGGCGTCTCTCTCCCATTCCAGCGGCGCTCCGGCGACATTGGTGACGACCGGGGTGGCGATACCGAGCTTCACTGCAGTGGCTCTTCACCCGCGAGAATCGTTCGGTGCATGAGGCGGCCGCTGTCGATCGAATACGGCAACACCCGGTGCATGGTCCCGGTGTTGTCCCAGATGAGCAGATCACCGGGCTGCCACTGATGTTGGTAGACGTACTGCGGTTGGGTGGCCCAATCACGAAGCCGCGCAAGCAGTGCGCGGCTTTCTTCCACCGGCAGGCCGATCACGTAATCCGACGTCGCGCCCAGCAGCAAGGATTTGCGCCCGGATTGATGGGTCCACACGATCGGGCACGCCTTGGTGGGCGACTTCTGCCAGAAGGCCACCTCGTCGTAACTCATCTCCGGGGTGACGTAATACTGCGAGCGCTCCGCGCTGTGCACCACGCGCAGATCGGCAATCGTGGCCTTGTCGGCATCCGGAAGGTCGTCGTAGGCCGCGTAGGTGTTGCAGAATTCGGTCTGCCCCCCGGTCTCGGAGAGCTGCACCGCGCGCAGCAGCGTGGCCAGGTTGGGCAGCGGCTGCAGCGATCCGTCGAAATGCCAGAACATTGAGCCCTGCAGGTATCTGGCGCGCTGATTGACCTTCTCGTCGAGGGAGATCTTGTTGATGCCGCCCTGGCCCTCGTTGGCGACGAGCGTGCCGAGCGTCTTGGCGATGGCGACTTGCTCCTCGTCGCCGATGTCCAGCCCGCGGAAGAAGACCACGCCGCGGCGCTCGAGAACGTCGCGGATCGTCGACGCCTCCCGCCCGCTCAGCAGCGTGTCGAGATCGGTTCTGATTTCGCTGCCGATTCTCGGGGTGAGGTCGACGATCTCCAGCTGCGCAGAGGTGAGCCCCATGGTCTCAGCTGACTCTCGTGAGAATGGTGGTGGCCGAATGCTTCACCCGCGGCTGTTTCCACAGCTCGACCGCCAACGAGACGGTGATCAACGAGTACAGCAGGTTGCGCAGATTGGCGACGTCGTCGGGCAGCGGCTCGGAGTAGTCGAACTTGTCGATGTAGGCGACGGCTTCCTCGGCGTGCGGAAACACCTCGTCGTAGAAGGCCCGGATTTCCTCCATGGAGCTGTTGACGCGCTTGACGTAGCGCCGGTGGCCGTCCTCGATCGCCCACTCGGGCACCAAGTGCTCGAGTTGCGAGAACTCTTTCGGCAGAACCGTGCTCATCGCTGACCCACCTTCGCGGCTTCGCCGGCCGCAACGTAATCACCGACCACCTTGTGGAGGTGGCGCAGCAGGATCTCCTCATCATTCATCGTGAAATGGGTCAGGACACCGCTGTTGAGCATCGCCTGCAAACCCTCGGACGGGCTCGCGTCCTCGAGGATGATGTCGTTCAGGAAGGTCACGGTGAGCTCTTGACCGAGTCGCTCCCGGTGCGTCTTCGGCGGCTGATAGAACATCTCGACTTCGAACACGTGCGAGTGCGGGCCGGTGGGCCAGTGGGCGTGGGTGGTGAAGCCGGATGCGCCGAAGATGATGACGAAGTTGGGGAAGAACTGGAACGAGTCGAACCCGTGCTTCTCCGACCGCGTGGGATTGATCCCCGGCGGCATCGCGCCCCGATCGATCTTCTTGTTCCAGGGGCCCGCGGCGCTGGCTTCCATCACACATTCAATTGGCTTGGAGTACGGGGTCTTCTGCGAGGGCTCGCCGGAGAACGAGAACATCCGATGCGGGCCGCAGAGCTGGTAGGCCAGCGCGTCGGTGAAGGGGTTCGGCTGGTCGAACGCGTCTCTGGCCTCTGCGGTGAGTGCGCCGAAGGACGACGCGTGCAGGTACGGCCCGTGGTAGCTCTCGGCGAAGCTGTCCACGAAAATCTTCCAGTTGCACTGCAATTCGGCGGAGAACTTGTAGACCTGATGCGGTCCGTCGAACGGATACCCCTCGATGCCATGAGCCAGCTCGCCGAGGAAAGACCGCAGCGGCTCGGTGTTGTGCGGGTTGAGGTTGATGAAGATGAAGCCCTCCCACACCTCGCACTGAACCGCCGGCACCCGGCAGCCGTCCGGATCGAAGTCCAGCAGCAGGTCCTTGCGGGTGGCCGAGTGCAGCGAGCCGTCCAGCTTGTAGCGCCACCCGTGGAAACGGCAGTACAGCAACGGGGCGCGGCCGGACACTTCCTGGAAGGGGTCGTCCTCCCACAGCATCTTGTTGCCGCGGTGCGGACAGATGTTGTGGAAGGCCCGGATCACCTGGTCCTTGCCGCGCACGATGATGATCGAGGTGTTCAGGAACCTGAACTCGCGGGTGAAGTAGCTGCCCGAGCGCGGAACCCGTTCGACCCGCCCTACATAGAGCCAGCTCTTCTTGAAGACGTGTTCGCGTTCCTTCTCGTAGAACTCTTCGGATACACAATCTTCGAGCGACACCGGGCCGCGGCCGAGTTCGGGATATGCGTCGGTCCAGTGCCCGTTTGGGGGCTTGGCGACGGCGATGGGCTGATTCATCCCCGCGTACCTCCTACGTGGTGCGGCCGACGCTAGCAGCTGCTGGGACCCCCAATAAGGTGTACGAACGCAACACCCTGTTGCATACTTGGAACACCGCTCATGGAACAGAATCTGCCCTTTGACCTCGATGCCCTGCTGGTATTCGGCAAGGTGGTGGACTGCGGCAGCCTCTCTAAGGCGGCGACGGCGCTCGGCATGCCCAAGTCGACGGTGAGCCGGAAGCTGACCAAGCTGGAATCCGACCTGGGCATCAAGCTGCTGCGCAAGAACACCCACCAGTTGACGGTCACTGACATCGGCGAGCAGATCTACGACCACGCGATGAACATCTTGACCGAGGCCAACGGTGTACGGGCCCTCGTGGAGGGCAGCCGGCAGGAACCCCAGGGTGAACTGCGCGTCGCGATACCGGTGAGCTTGGGCATCGACTACGCGTCCCGCGTCGGCGCGATGTTCTTGCAGCGTTACCCGAACTCGCGCTTGGATATTCGCTTGGTCGACAACATCGTCGATCCGGTCAAGGACGGTTACGACGTCGTGTTCGGCCCCGGCCCACTTCAGGATTCGACGCTGATCGCGCGCAAGGTTTTCGACCTGAACCTTTTCCTTTGCGCATCAACAGATTTCGTGGGGCGACTGAAGGATCCGATCACCGAACCCGCGCAAGTCAACGCCCTGCCGTTCATCGACTTCGGCTTCTGCGGGCCCCAAAAACTGAAGCTGGCGGTGACCAAACTCGACCGTCGACACGAGTTGGCGCCACGAGTGCGCGCACGGGCCAATAACTTTCAGGTGTGCAAGGAGTACATCCTGCAGGGGCTCGGCATCGGCGCCATGCCCACGCAGATCATCTGCACCAAGGAACTGCGCGAGGGCACCATCGTGCCGATCCTGCCCGACTGGGCGGTCGAGCCGCTGGCCGTGCACATGATCTATCCCTTCGAGCTGTCCTTCTCCACCCTGATCAGCGCCTTCTATGACACGGCCTGCCAGATCATCGTCGAGAACATCGCCAAGGCGCAGAGCTAGAGTTCGTCCGAATTGAGAGATAATCGCCTCATGCCCAGTGAACCTTCGCCTCCACCGCGGCCCGCGCCGAAACCGAAGCGGGTGCACGTCACGCCCGAGGACGCGGAGCGGTTCGGCGACGAGGAGCAGGTCCGCGAGGCGTGGGACGAGCGCCGGCTGCGCGACGAGCAACCGCCGCATCACCACTGACCCACTGGCCAAGCCCGGCGCCGCTGGGTGAGACTGGAAGCCATGAGTCTCGTGGACAAGCTGCTCCCGCAGGTACTGCGGGTGCACGACACCGTTTATCAGAAGACGAACGGCTGGATCGGTCACCGCACGCTGTGGATACCGAGCCTGCTACTGCACACCGTCGGCGCGAAGACCGGTAAACAACGCACGACGTCGCTGACCTACGCCCGCGACGGGGACAACTATCTGGTAGTCGCGTCCAAGGGCGGTGCGCCCGAGGCCCCGGGCTGGTACCACAACCTGAAGGCCAATCCCGACGTCGAGATCAACGTCGGCCCAAGACGTTTCGCCGTCACCGCGCGGCCAGTGCTGTCCGGCGATCCCGACTACCCGAGGCTGTGGCAGATCGTCAACAAGAACAATCAAAACCGCTACAACGAATACCAGAAGAAGACGTCGCGATCGATCCCCGTCGTCATCCTGGCTCCGAAATCTTGAACTCCAGCTGAACGAGCCGAGAACCGCCGGTGTGAGCGCAATCGGTTCTAGCGGGCGTCTTGCCGGGCGTCATGCCGGTCATGCGAAGCTACGTGTTCGATGCCCGGAACTAAGGAGAACAAGCAGTGAGAGCCCTCGTCGCGGGCGCCGCCGGGTTCCTGGGGTCCCACCTGTGCGATCGTCTCCGCCGCGACGGCATCGAGGTCATCGGCCTCGACAACCTCTGCACCGGCAGGCGCGAGAACATTACGCAGCTCGTCGGCGACCCGGGCTTCAGTTTCGTCGAGCATGACATCACCCGGCCGGTCGACGCGGCCGCGCCGGGTCCGCTGGACGTCATCTTCAACCTGGCCTGCCCCGCGTCGCCGCGCGCCTATCAGCGGGATCCCCTGTTCACCCTCGAGACCAATTACGTCGGGACCAGAAACCTACTGGAACTGGCGTGCGAGCGGGGGGCGGTGATTCTGCAGGCTTCCACCAGCGAGGTCTACGGAGATCCGACGATCCATCCGCAGAACGAAAGTTACTGGGGCAACGCCAACTGCTTCGGGGTACGGGCTTGCTACGAGGAGGGCAAGCGGGTCGCGGAGACGCTGATGCTCGAGTACGCGCGTCGCTACGGCGTCCGGATCAAGGTCGTCCGCGTTTTCAATACCTACGGTCCGAGGATGGACCCAGCGGACGGCCGAATCATCTCGTCATTCATCGTCCAGGCGCTGCGCGGCGAACCGATCACCGTCTTCGGCGACGGCAGCCAGACCCGCTCCTTTTGTTATGTCGACGATCTCGTCGAAGGCCTCGTGAATATGACGGCGAGCGAGGCTTCGTTCACCGGACCGGTCAACCTCGGCAGCCCGGCCGAACGCACCGTCCTCGAAACCGCAAGCATCATCAAGGAAATGACCGGATCGCCCTCGGCGACCGTCTTTGAGCCACTGCCACCGGACGACCCGAAGCAGCGCAGACCGGACATCACCCTCGCCGAGTCCGCCCTCGGCTGGGTCCCACGGGTCTCCTTCGAAGAAGGCGTCGAACGGACGATCGACTATTTCAGGGGTATCGTCGGCCCTGGCTCCGATGGGGGCGGCCAGCGATGAGAATTGTGCTGGCAACCTTGGGAACTCGGGGCGATGTCGAGCCGTGCGCCACCATCGGTCGGGAGCTGCAGCGCCGAGGTCACGACGTCACTATGGCGGTGCCACCCAACTACGTCGGCTTCGTCGAGTCGGCGGGGCTTGCGGCGGCGCCCCACGGCCCGGATCAGGTGGAGCAGAACGCGAATATCGCTCGGAAATACGGAGAGTCGCCCAATCCGGTCTTCATGGCGTGGGTGATTTCAGAGGATCTCAAGCGACTCTGGCCGCAGCTGGGCACGGCGCTCACGTCGCTGGCCGACGGGGCCGACCTGTTGTTGACCGACGCGAGCCAGCAGGGGCTGGCCGCCAATGTCGCGGAATACTACGACATTCCGCAGGCCGCGCTGCACATCTACCCGCTCGGGCGTGATACGCGTTCGGAAGTTACCAAGGAGGCCGAAGACGCCCTGCGCCAAACACTGGGCCTACCGCAGGGAACGGAGACCTCGGCCCGGCAACCGCTGGAGATTCAGGCCTACGACGAACTCTTCTTCCCGGGGCTCGCAGCCGAGTGGGCGAAATGGGATGTCCGACGGCCTTTCGTCGGAGGGCTGACGCTGGAGCTACCGACCGATGTTGACGACGAGGTCTCGTCCTGGATCGAATCGGGAACTCCGCCGATTTACTTCGGCTTCGGCAGCAGCGCGCGAGTCGCATTTCACACCGGCTTGCTCGAGATGATCAGCGAAGCCTGCGCGCAATTGGGCGAGCGCGCGCTGATCTGCAGCGGCGTAAGTGATTTCGCCGATACCTCGCAATTCGACCACGTCAAGGTTATGGAGTCGGTGAACCACTCGGCCGTCTTTCCCGCTTGCCGGGCGGTGGTGCATCACGGGGGGCCGGGCACCACGTTCGCGGGCATACGCGCCGGCAAACCCACGTTGGCTCTTGCGGTTTCGGTCGATCAGCCGATGTGGGCCGCCGCCGTCGGCCAGCTGGGCGTCGGCATTGGACGGCACTTCTCCGCAACCACCCCGGATTCGCTGCTCGCCGATCTGCGGGCCATCCTCACGCCGCACTGCATCGCACGAACCCTCGAGGTGGCCGCCCAGATGGCCACGCCCGCCGAAAGCGCCGCCAGGGCCGCCGGTCTCGTGGAAGCCGCGGTCGGCCACGTCACGGGCTGAACCCCTGTCAGCCCTCGTCGGCCGTGTGGTGGATCTGCATGTCCGAAACGCTGCGATATGACGGGAACTCGAAGTCGGGGAAGGCGCAGATGTCGCCGCGATCCCGGACCCGTTCTAACCAGTAACTCTGATCAGCGGCCGATGTGCAGGCGTAGAGCTTCATATACGTCGCTGCGAAGGGGAACACGAAGCCATTGCCGACGGCCTGCCAGACGGCCGCCGCCACGCCGGGGGTTTCGACCCCTCGATAATCGTCCATCACGATCACCGCCCGTTCGGCCGCGTGATCTACAGCCAGGCTGATGTCACTGGCGACGCACCGGTAGGCGTGACACCCGTCGATGTGGACGAAGCGCAGTGCCCGCTCCCCCAGATCGAGTGCCGCTGATTCGCAGACCTCCAACGTCGGCCGGCGGGTGTGGAACCGATCCCAGTTGGCCAGGAACTGCTGCTGATCCAGGCCCGAGTACTCCTGGCGCGGGGCCTGCGCAATGTCGGCGTGACCCATCACGGCGCCGAACAGATCGCAGATCACCAGGTCTTCATCGTCACGCAGGCCGTAACCCATCAAGATGGCGGACTTGCCCTGATACGCGCCGATCTCCAGCATGTCGCCCTTGATGCCCTCGGCCGTCTGGCACGCGAGCAGCTGGCTGAAGAGCTCGACATCGGCCTCGAAGAACCAGCCGTCGACGTTGTTCATCTGCTCGGTATAGAGGGCCCAGGCGGCATCGCTCATGACGCGCTCCTGCGCATGAACTCCTCCAGGGTTGATCGGGGCTGGCGAATTTTGCGGCGGTCGAATTGGCGGCCTTGAATTGAACCGTATCAATTCTGCGCGCGGACGCAATCGATGCCGCTGCCAAGCGCTGTTCTCACTGTGGCTTTTGGTCCTCTAAACCGAGAGTGAAGACTTGGACCGCAGTGGATTTGCCTTTCAACGCGTGCGACCCTCGATCGAGGAGTCCGGACGGTCGGCGGGTCAGCGCGTCCGCGCACGAACCGGTGAGAAGAATGGCGTCGCCGGTGGTCTTGGTGAGTTGCTCGACGCGGGCCGCGACGTTGACGGTGTCGCCGATCAGGGTGAACTCGAGCTTGCTTCCGCCGCCGATGGTTCCGGCGATCACCTTGCCGGTGTTGATGCCGACACCGATGCGAAACTCACCGGCGTCGGGGCACCATGTCTCTCATGGTCGCCGTCTACCGCGCGCCGATGCGATCCCGCAACGGTGCCGTCGAGCAACAAGCCACCATCGATCGCGCTCGCCGGCTCGGCGTGTGCGGGTTTGGCCGCCTTGTGAGCAGTCCTGCCGAGCAGGACCGGCTTGCCCGTCGGGTCGCCCGATTCGCCGAGCTCGGCGAAGGCTCGTTCGTGTGGACCCGCGACCCGCACGGGTGGTTCTGGCTGGGCCGCGTCTGCGGGCCTTACAGCTACGACGCCGGCAAAAGCGCTGCGGCGGTGGACCTGGTGCACATCCGACCCTGTGAGTGGGTGTCCATGCCGATCCTGGAACAGGATGCGCCGGACGCCGTCGTCGCCACATTCCGTCGGGGCGGACGGAACTTCCAGGAGATTCACCACCCATCGATCGGGGTTGAGACACAAGCTGTTTGGGATGCGCGGACGAATCAGCCGGAGGAGAACTAGACCACGGCGGATCTCGCGCTGCCTGAGCAGCTACCGTGCAAGGCATGACGCGTGTGGACTACGTCATTCACTATGTCGAGTCGCTGCACCGGTCGGTGTCGTTTTACCGCGACGTGATCGGGCTGCGGGTGCGCATCGAAGGCGCCGGCTATGTCGAGTTCGACATGGAGAACACCAAGTTCTCGCTTTTCGAACGCGCCAAGCTGCCGGAGCTCATCGGTCGCGAGGGCGGCACTCCGCCCTGCGGTGAGATCGGCTTCCTGATCGACGACGTCGATGCGGAAGCGGAGCGGTTGCGTGGACTCGGTGTCGAGATCCTCAGCGGACCGGTGGATCGACCGTGGCGCGAGAGGACGCTGCACATCGCCGACCCGGACGGCAATATCGTCGAGTTCGCGCAGAAGCTGCGGTGATTCTCGCCATCGACCTCGGAAAGACGGCCTGCCGGGCCGCGGCCGGCGGTCGCATGGCCGACGGCGCGGGCGCGCCGGGGCTCGCGACTCCTGGCGGCGTACGAGCCGCGGAGGCGGCCATCCTGGCGGTCGCGCGAGATTTCAGCCCGGTCGACGAGGTGATCGTGGGCGCAGCCGGTGCGCTGACGGCGCCGGACGCGGCGCGCGCGTTGGGCGCTTCATTGCTGAAATCGCTTGGGGCGCAACGCGTCGCCGTAACCAGCGACGTGGTGATCGCGCACGCGGGCGCGCTGAACGGGGAGCCGGGCGTCGTGCTGATCGTGGGCACCGGCGTCGTGGCGCTCGCCATCGACGCGAACGGCGCGCTGCGCACCGCCGACGGTTGGGGCCCCTGGCTGGGCGACGAGGGCGGCGGCGCGTGGATCGGCGCCGCCGGGCTGCGCGCGGCGTTGCGCGCCCACGACGGCCGCGGACCCGCCACCGCGCTGCTCGACGCCGCCCGCGCCCGCTTCGGCGCGCCGGAGACCTGGCCCACGCAGCTCACCGATGCGGCCGCGGTTGCGTCGTTCGCGCCGGACGTCCTGGCCGCGGAGAGCGACGCCGCGGCGCTGGCGATCATCAGCGCCGCCGCCGACGCGCTCGCCGCGACAGCCGGCGCGGCCGGGGATGGCCCGGTGGCGATGGTCGGCGGACTGTCGAGAATCCAGGCGCTGCGCGCGCGGCTCGATGTCAGCCCTGCCGTCGGCGAACCGCTCGACGGCGCCCTGCAACTAGGGGCGATCCACGAGCCGTATGTGATTCGCGTGCAAGCGCATCCGAAAGCCGTTGTCGCGCACCGGATCGATGCGCTCGCCACCGAGGCGGTGCGGCCGGACCTTGACGATCTCGACGCGCGCCCCATCGCCGACGTCGTCGCGCTGCTCGTTGCCGCCGAAGCCGAAGCGCACCGCGCGGTGGCCGCGGCGGTCCCGCGGATCGCGGCGGCGGCCGAGGCGATCGTCGAACGGCTCGAGCGCGGCGGCCGCCTGGTCTACGCCGGCGCCGGTACGCCCGGGCGCCTCGGGGTGCTCGACGCGGCCGAGTGTGGGCCCACGTTCGGCACCGACCTGGTGCGCGGCGTGATCGCCGGCGGACCGGCGGCGCTGACCGAGGCGATCGAGGGCGCTGAAGACGCGTTCGATCCCGCCGATCTGACCGACCTCACCGCCGCCGACGCGCTTGTCGGGATCACGGCTTCGGGCCGCACGCCGTATGTGCTCGGGGCGCTCGAGCACGCGCGCGCGGCGGGCGCCCTGACCGTCGCGATCGTGAACAACGCGGGCAGCGAGGCGTCCGCCGACGTGGTCATCGAACTGCTGACCGGGGCCGAGGTGCTCGCCGGCTCCACGCGGCTGACCGCGGGCACGGCCCAGAAGGTGGTGCTCAACGCGCTCTCGACGAGCGTGATGATCGCGCTCGGCAAGGCCTACGGACCGCGGATGGTCGACGTGCGCGCGACCAACGCGAAGGTGCGCCGCCGGGCGGTGCGGATCGTCCGCGACGCGGCCGGCGTCGACGAGGAGGCCGCGGCCGCCGCGCTCGCCGCCGCGGGCGGTCACGCCAAGACGGCGATCGTCGCCCTGCTCATGGGAGTCGACGCGAGCGAGGCCGCCGCCCGGCTCGACCGGGCGCGCGGACGCGTCCGGGACGCCCTCGGCGGGACATGAACGAAGACGTCCCGCGGTCCGGCATCACGCCCGTATCGTGAGGACCGTGTGTGAGCCAGCGTGGGGCCGGCCAGCTCACGTCAGCCGCCGTCAGCTGCTGATGGTGGCCGGCAGCGCCGGCGCGGCGTCCCTGGTCGGCGGCTGCTCGAGTGCGACTTCTGAGACCCGCCCTCTGGCGTCGGCTCCTCCCCCGACGTCGACGATCAGCGCAAGCCTGACCGCCGCGAGTTCGGCGCTGTTGCTATGCCGGGATGCCTGGGGGGCGCGACCGGCCCGCTCCGGGGGCAAGCGCCACACCATCACCCGGATGACTCTGCACCACGAGGCCGTCGTCCTCGGCGAAAACCGCAATGCCCCAAGCCATCTCCGACAAGATCAGCGATACCACCAAGACCAGCACGGATGGATCGACATCGCCTATCACGTCGGCGTGGACCGCAATGGCAACATCTACGAACTGCGGAGCACCGAGATCGCGGGCGACACCGCGACGGACTACGACACGACGGGCCATTTCCTGGTCCTCTGCGAAGGAGACTTCGATCAAGAGGCCGTGCCGGAGGCACAGCTCCAGGGAGCAGCTCGCGCGTTCGCCTGGGCGGCTCAGAATTTCCACATTTCGACCGGCACACTGGCGGGCCATCGGGACCTGGCCCAAACCTCTTGCCCGGGTACCAACCTGTACGCCCACATCTCCTCGGGCGACCTCAAGCGCCGCATTGACGACCTGCTCGGCGCGGGCGGGGTGGACCTGCAGCGCTACTGCGGCCCCGACGCGGCCGCGAGGGTCGCGTCGATCGAGGCGGGCAACTAGACCCGCCTGCGCGACGCTTCCTAGTCGCTCGCCATTCCCCGGGGCGGAGATCACCCGGCCCACACGTCCTCGACGTAGTGGTCGGATTCGATGAGACCGTTCAGCCAAGCGCGGGCCTGATCGTCGTCGGCGCCCGTCCGTGCCCGATAGATGTCGACGAAGGACCCGCGCACCGCCGGCGCCATCCGCGCGCCGTCGCCGCACACGTAGACGTGGGCGTCCTTGCCCGGGTCGCCCAACAGGTTCCACACTTCGTCGGCGTCCGTGGCGATCCGATCCTGCACGTAGCGAACCCCATCCTCGGGTGCGCGCGAGAAGGCCGGGCGCATTTGCACGATGCCGATCGCTTCGGCCTGCTCGAAGCGGTCTCGGAAGATGTAATCGACTTCAGGGTCACGCACCCCGAAGAAGCACAACGCAGGCTCCACCGGCGCACCGGCCTGTTGTGCGGCGAGTCGGTCACCGAGGAAACCGAGGAACGGTGCGACACCCGTGCCGGCGCTGACCAGGATCACGTTCTTGGCCGGATCGGCACCGGCCCGGAACGCCTGCCGGGCCGGGTCCACGCGGGCCCGGATCACCTGTCCTGGTTGGACTGTCGCGAGGTAGTTGGACGCGACACCCTTGAACAGACCGTGACCGGAACGGGCCGGCGCGTCCAGCACGCTCACCACCAGTCCTACGGTGCGCGGCGACAGCATTGACGATGATGCGATCGAATAGTGCCTAGGCACCATGGGATCGAGCAGTTCGAGAAGTTCGGCACCGGTAAGAACGCAAGATGGATATTCGTCGAGGCACTCCAGCACGCTGAGCGGGCAGCCGTCCGGATCCTCGGCCAGTTCGTTGAGCCGCTCGCGCTCTGAAGGATTGCTATTGGCCGCCGCGAGACGGCGTAATTGACTGCTGGTCACCGGTTTCCGCAATTCGACGAAGTGCGTGAGAAGTTCTCGTGCGCTGACCTCTCGGTCCAGCGCGATCAGCCGCCGCGAGCTGCGCCGAGGATTGATCGCCAGCCGCAATCCAGGGTCGATGCCGAGTTGCGCCAACACCGCGTCGACCACCTCGGGTGGGTTGTCCGCCATCACCGTGAGGTGATCGCCCGTTTGGTAGTCGACGCCGTCCGGAAGATCTACGCGGACATTGGTTTTGGCTTGACCCAGTCCGGGCCTGACCAGTTGGGTGTTCTCGACGATGGTCATCGGGATCACCGACGACCGTGCGTCCATCGCTGCCGTGACCGGGCCGACGATCCGCCGCAGCTCGTAGAGCGGCTCGGCCGCATCCGTGAGCGGCGCGGCGTCGGGGTCTCCGAAGCGTTCGGCCAACGACGACCACAGCGCCGCTGCGAACTCCTCGATCGTGCCGACCATATCCCCCGAGGTGTCGGCCGCCGCCCGCGAGACCAACCGGTTTGCTCCCAGCTCGCCGAGGCGCTCGTCGATGCGCCGCGGGACCACCTGGTAGGTGTCCGCCCAGTTATGGTCACCCACACCGAGAACCGCGACGTAGGGTGCCGGATTCAGCGTGGTTTTCGCCTCGAGCAGCCAGTTGAGGAAGGCGCGCGCGTCGTCGGTCGGCTGGCCGTTATAGGAGGACGCGATGATCAGGATGGCCTCCGCTTCGGGGAAACCGCCGACGGCATCGTCGAGCGGGGCCACCGTGGCCGTGCAGCCCAGTGCCGTTGCATCGTCGGCGAATTGGCGGGCCAGGGCGCGGCACGTGCCGAGGTTGGAACCGTGAAAGACGGCCAGTCGGGTGCCGGCCGTGATCGCCGTCGGGTGCGGCGCTTCGTTCTGGGCGCCGACGCCCTCAACGCCCGGTGTGACGGTCTTGCGCTCCTGCGGGGTACGCCGGATGACATCGAGCCGGAATCCGACCGGCCGACGACTGGTCGGGGTTTCCCATTGCGGCACATAGTGGTAGCTGTCGATGAGACGGTAGCGATGTACGATCCGGGCCACCGCCATGGCGGCCTCGTGCAGCGCGAACTGCCGGCCGATGCAGGATCGTGCCCCGGTACCGAAGGGTTTGAACAGCGCGGTCGGCCGGCCCGCCGAACGTTCGGGAGCGAACCGCTCGGGATCGAAAAGTTCGACATTGTCGCCCCACTGCGGCTGGCGGTGCAATGCGCCGGTGAGCACCGTGACCGCCTCGCCGCGCTTGATCGGATACTTGCCACCGATCACAGTGTCTTCCAAGGCCATTCGATCGAAATTCAGCACCGGCGGAGTCAGCCGCAGCGTTTCCTCGATCACCTGACGTAGATAGGCCAGCTTGCCGATGTCGTCGTAGCCGGGCATGTAGTCGTCTGCGATTCCGAAAACGCTGTCCACTTCGGCCTGAACCCGGTGCAGCACCGTCGGATCGCTGACGAGGTTGTAGAGCGTGTTGGGCATCAATTCCGACGTGGTGAGCTGCCCGGCGATCAGGAGGGTCATGATCTGATTGCGGATGTTCTCGGTGTCCAGCACCGGTTCGCCGCTCGGATCCTGTTGCAGCATAAGCGCTAACAGATCGTCGAACTCACGGTCGCCGGATCGGTGCACGGCTATGAGTTCGTCTATGAACGTGTGCAGCGTGGCCAATTCTGCCGTGAACGCCGGTGTCGGCTCGTCCTTTACCAGCTCGCCGAGAGCGGTGGTGAAGCTCTGCGGGATCGGAGCCAGGACGGGGCGGTCGAAAGAGCCGAAGCGTGAACCGAATCCCGCGAGCGCCACGGTGTCCATGGCCAGCTTCTGCAAGTCATTCGACACGTCCACCGGCGCGACTCCCGCGCTGGCGTCCCACCGTTCGATCATCGTGCAGTTGATGTCCAGCATCGCTGCGTGGTAGGTGCGCAGACCCGCGTAACTGAAACCTGGCAACAGCACATCGTGGGCGCGCTGCCAATTCGGTTCGCCGTGGTAGGCCGTGAAGAGGCCGTCACCGGCTAGCGGCCTGACTCGGGCGAGGGTCGCGGTGAGGTTCTTGGCGAAGCGGCTTTCGTCGCAAAGCTCGGTGACGAGTTCCAGCGAGCACGCGTAGAGCTTCCTGATGCCGCCGTTGAAGTCGGCGTAGAAGAGCGGACCGTGCAGTTCGCCGAGTAAGTCCACGGCCAACGCGCGGGGGCGGCCGACCAATTGATCCGGCCCGGGCAAGGCCCCCTCGGCCGAGGGAATGCCGGGGTAGATCCGGCGGCGGCGACGCACGGAACTCGGTCATGCGGGCAGCATAGGTTTCGGCGCCCCGCTACGTCACGAATCGGCGGAGGTGATCCGCGGCGCGACGCGCCCTGTCTTGATGAGGGTTTCGCACTCGGTGCACCAGGTGCCTGACCTGCGGTTCCTGTTATGACACTGCCGGGAATCGCGCCCGGTGATGCGCGTAGCCGATCTGCGAAAATCGCCACGGGGATTTCCACCCCAGGGTTAAAATCCCCGCCATGGCCAGGGGGAAGCAGATCTTGTTAGGGCTGGTGCTCGCGTTCGCCGTCTCGACGACGACGTCGGGCTGTGTCCCGATCATCAACATACCCAGCTGCCCCGCCGGTGGCAGCTTCGTCGGCTGCTGATCGGATCGTTGCGAGCGCGAGGCGCATAGCCCCGCTGAAACGCCTCACGCAGGGCGTCGTCACTGCGGATTGCCCGGAGGCGCCGGACTCGTGGGGCTCGTTGCGGTGGCAGGAGTCGTCGTTGGGGTCGCAGGACTCGTGGGAGTCGTGGGACTCGTTGGGCTCGTGGGCCGTACGGAGCTCGTCGGACTCGTCGGACTCGTAGGACTCGTAGGCGTGGTACTCGCAAGGCCCGGCCCTTCGCCACACCAGTCCGCCACGTCTTTCGGGTACTGCTCGAGCGGTGGAGGACAACGCTGCCCCGGCGGGAAATTGGCGCCGGCGTTGAGCAGATCGCAGGGCACGTAGACCTGCTTGCCCTTGGGGGTGTTGGTCAGACACTTCGTCGGCGGCTCGCCCTGTGCCGGGACGGGAACGATGGCCACCGTCAGCACCGCGCCGAGCGCCCAAGCGAGACGGCGATAGGTCATGAGAGCTCCTCGGTCTGGCTGCGAAGTTCAGCACTGGGTTGACTGCAGGTAATCAAAGCAAACCAAATTCTGTCTCCGCGGCAAAAGCGCTCGTCTGACACACGTTGCCCTCAAAATGCATGCGCGGGTTCCCTTCCTGGTCCTCCTGACGACCCAATCCCGCGAGAAATGCGCCGCCGTGAACCGACGCGTGAACGGCTTTGCGAACCCTCTGAAACCGGCTCCGATTTGGGGCGATGGCGCGTACGCTGAGCGATATGGTCAAGACCAAGACCAGGGTCTGCGTGCATTGCGGCCATACGTTCGATCCGGACGACCGACGGCGTGACCTGTCCGATCCGGAGTGGCTTCCGGCCGCGTCAGCCTATTGTTCGCATGATTGTAGCGACCGGTTCCATTGCGAGATGGGGCATTGCTGCTCGACCCACGCCAAGGAGAAGGCTCGGCGCGAAGCCGTCAAGGCGGCGCGGCGCGAAACGTAGGCTACGTCGTCGGAGCCCCGTGCCGGGGGTGGTGCAACAGGGCACGAACCAGCGGGCGCGGCCCGACGGACCGAAGCATCTGGCTGGCCGGCCGGACGCGTACCCGCTTCGGCCACCAGAACCAGCGTCCCATCACCGTCATGATCGAGGGCGTGATGAGCGATCGGACGACGAAGGTGTCGAACAACAGGCCGATGCCGATCGTTGTGCCGAATTGCCCGATCGCCCGGAGATCGCTGGTGATCATCGTGGCCATGGTGACGGCGAACACCACACCGGCGGCGGTCACCACCGGGCCGGTCACGCCCATGCCGCGGATGAGTCCCGTTTTCAGGCCGGCCCCGATTTCCTCCTCGATTCGGGACACCAGCATCAGGTTGTAGTCGGATCCCACCGCCAAGAGCACAATCAACGCGAATTCTGTTGCCACCCAGTGCAACTGGAAATTACCAAGGTGCTGCCAGATCAGTGTCGAGAACCCGAAGGCGGCCCCCAACGACATCACGATGGTGCCGACGATGACGCCCGCTGCGACCAGAGCGCGGGTGACGATCACCATGATGATGAAGATGAGCACGATCGAGGCCACCCCGGCGATCATCAGGTCGTACTTGGCGCCGTTGGCGATGTCGTAAAACGTTGCGGCCGTGCCGCCGAGGTAGATGTCGGCGTTCTCCAGCGAGGTGAGTTTCAGCGCCTCCTTGGCCGCTCGGCGCTCCTGATCGACCGACGCGATTCCCTGCACCGTCGCCGGATCCACTGCGTGAGTGATGATGAAGCGGGCGGCCTTGCCGTCCGGCGACACCATCAAACTCAAGCCCAGCTGGAAGTCGGGGTTCTGGAAGATCTCGGGTGGCAGGTAGAACAGGCTTTCCACCTGAGAGTCGTTGAAGGACTTGCCCATCACCGCGTTCGTGTCGGTTAGCCGGTCGAACTGATCGATCAGGCTGTCGAACGAGCTGTAGATGGTCAGCGTCGTATCCCGAATCGACTTCGAGACAGCGATGTTCTCCGGAATGATCGCCAGCAATTCGCGCGTGGCCTTGGCCGTGTCGCTGAGGTCACTGGTGAGGGCGTGGAACTTTTCGGCCAGGTGATCGAACCCGTCCAGGGCGTCGAACAGGCTTCGCAGCGACCAGCAGATCGGGATGTCGAAGCAGTGCTTCTCCCAGTAGAAGTAACTGCGGATCGGTCTCCAGAAGTCGTCGAAATCCGCGATGTGGTCCCGGATCTCGTCGGTGATGGCCGCCGTCTCCGCGGTGGTTTTCGAGCTGTCGTCCGCGGCGTTCGCAAGCCTCTGGGTCACGGCGTACTGGCGTTCCAACAGCGCGATCTGAGTGTCGAGGAAACCGGTGATCTTTTTGATGTCGCCGACACGGGCCTTCAGGTAATCAAGGTTGCTGCGGATCGGCGCGCTTTGCACACTGAGCTGGAACGGGATGGAGCCGTCTTGAATTGGCGGGCCGAGAGGCCTGGTGATGCTCTGCACCCGTTCGATGCCGGGCACCCGGAAGATGGCTCCGGCAACCTTGTCCAGGACCAGCATGTCTCGGGGATTGCGCAGATCGTGGTCCGATTCGATCATCAGAAGGTCCGGGTTCAAACGGGCCTGGGTGAAGTGTTGATCGGCCGCGGTGTACGCCTGCACCGACGAAGCGCTCTCCGGCAGGTAGTACAGGTCGTTGTAGCGCGGAGTGAAGCCCATCAAGCCAATCGCGCCGACGATCGCCAGGATGACGGAGGTGGCGAGGATGGGCGCCGGCCACCGCACGATGGCCGTCGCCAATCGGCGCCATCGGGTGTAGTTGAACTCGCGCTTCGGGTCGAACAGGCCGAAGCCGCTTGCGAAGGCGATCAGCGCCGGGGTCAGCGTGACCCCGGCGGCCACCACCACCAGCAGACCCACCGCGCACGGAAACGCCAGTGAGCTGAAGTACGGCAGCCGGGTGAATTTCAGACAGGCCAGGGCCCCGACGATCGTCAAACCCGAGCCCAGCACCACCTTGGTCACACCGGCGAAGGTGTCGTAATAGGCGGCCTCGCGGTCCAGCCCCCGTTCGCGGCCCTCCTGGTAGCGGCCGACCATGAATATCGCGTAGTCGGTGCCCGCCGCGATGGCCAGTGCCGTCAGCAAGTTGACGGCGAACGTCGACAGCCCCATGATGCCGGTTGCGCCCAGCAGCGCCACCACGCCGCGGCCGGTGGCCAGTCCGACGAACAGGATGACCATCGTCAGCAGCACGGTGCCGATGGAGCGATAGACGAACATCAGCATGATCGCGATGATGATGATGGTGATGATCGTCATCTTGGCCAGACTCGCGTCGCCGACAACGATCGTGTCGGCGGTCAGGGCGCCCTGGCCGGCGACGTAGGCCTTCACCCCCGCCGGCGGCTTCGAGTCCGCGACGATTTTGCGAACGGCGGCAACCGATTTGTCGCCGATGGCGCCGCCCTGGTCACCGCGCAGGTTGACCTGAACATAGGCGGACTTGTGGTCGTGGCTTTCGACACCCGAGGATGTGAATCGCTGTCCCCAGAAATTCAGCGCATGCTCGACGTGTTCGTGGTCCTGCTGCAGTTTCTTGACGAGATCGTCGTAATACCGGTGAGCGTCCTCGCCGAGCGGTTTATCACCGACCAGGGTCACCAGGACGAGAGTGTCGGAGTCGTACTCCTTGAATTTCTCCCCGATGTGCTTCATCCCGGTCACCGAAGGCGCGTCGGATGGCGAGAGCGGCACCGAGACGTCCTCGGCAACCTTTTCCAACTGTGGCACGAAGACGTTGACGGCGATCGCGATCAGCAGCCAGGCTATGACAATCGGCAGCGCCAGGACGCGGATGGTGCGGGCCAGACGCGGTTTGCGCTCAACTTCGGTGCGCTGCGCGACGGGGATTCTGTCCGTGTCGCTCGTGTCGTCGGTCACGCGGACTTGTCCAAGCAGGAGACCTGCGCGTCCCGGTTGTTGGCCTGTTGCTGATCGACCAATTTGCCGTCGACGGTGATGCGGCAGCCTATGAAGGGACTGTCACCTTGGGCGACGACGTAGGCGAAGATGCCGGGCATCTCGGCGACGATCGTCTTCGACCACGGCAATGTGGTGAAGTTGGCCTTCTGCGGTAGCGAGTCCGCATCCATCCAGTTGACGACGCCGGTCGTTCCGGGCGGTCCCAGGATTTCGTAGATGGCGGTCTTTGCCGCATAGGGCGGGGTCGCATCCCGCGGATCGGGCTTGGGCAGGCCGGGTCCTGGGAAAACACCGTTGAGCCGGACCACCGCAACGCCGCCGATGATCAGCGCGACTGCCACAACCAGCGGAACCCACGCGCGCTTGAGAAGCCTCAACACCGTGCCCCCCGATCAGGAATGCTCGACGGGCTGATACTAAGACATCTCTTCGCGTGCGCCACGGCTAGCCGAACGCCAAAGCAGTCGAGTTGATTCCCGGGGTGGCCGACAGACCGACGCCGCAGCGGCATCGGTCACACGTCGTCAGCTTCGCGGTGAGGGTGGTAGTGCACTGCAGCGGTACCAGCGATGCTGCGGAAACACCTTGCGCTTCAACCGAATTCACGATGAAGAATCTTATGCATCTTTGCGTCTCGCGGCCGTCGAACCATCCGGTTGCGGTGTTTTTCACATCTACCTTTCGTCGACCGTGTGAAACGCTCACTGCGGCGGGGCGGATTCGGTTTCCGCCGAGGGGCTGCTGGACAAGGCTGGTTGCCCACCGGGCCGGTCGGTCGTGGCACAGCGCGGCGATGTCGCACGGCACAGGTTGGCAGCCGGTGAGTCGTGGTAATCAACAGCGCGGCGCACAATGCGTGGGGTGTGAACAGTGCGGCGCTCGAAAAATCTTACTCCGCCTCGATTTTGGAGAAAAATCGAGCGCGAACATCTGATCGAGGCGCACCGGACACGTCACGCCCCCCGGTACCGCTATCAGCAGTTGTTCGGAGAATTGTTGCGCAGCGCGCTTTGTCGCACCGCAAGCACCGCAGCGAGGCGGTCAGCGCGCGTGAGAACTCGGCCTGTTGTCATTCGCATATCCTCTTGTGGAGCTGCCGGGAATCGAACCCGGGTCCTACGGCATTCCCTCAAGGCTTCTCCGTGCGCAGTTCGCTATGCCTCTACTCGGATCTCCTGATCACGCGAACAAGTCAGGATGACGATCCCAGTCGCTGTTGGTGTCCCGATGAGTCCCGCGACCGGACTCATCGGTGGATCCCTCTAGCTGACGCCAGGGTCCGGGTCGAGGGCTTTCCCGGTCTGACGGACTAGCTGTCGCTTAGGCAGCGAGAGCGTAGTCGCGCTGATGTGAATCGGCGCTTATCTGTTTGCAACGACGCTTACGGTGGTCGGTTGCCTGCACCGGCACGCTTCCCTTGATTCGATGCGCGAAGTCGAAACCTTTCAGCCCCTCGCACCCCACCGACTTTCGGCAGGAATATCAATGGTACCCGGCTATCAACCAGCGGCAACGGGATTATCTTCCCGGCCGGGCAGCGATCAGATCACAAAGTTGAGGTGCTCGACAACCTGGTTGGCCACGTCTTTGTCGCCGCCGAGCTCGATGTCCTGGGCCCGCGCGGGACACATCGGGCGGCCACCGGCGAGCCTGGTGAACTGCAGCCCGTCCAACCGGATGGTCGCGGTCGGGTCCCGGCCGCCGAAGTCGTCGACCACCGCGGCCCGGCCGTCCACGCTGACCCGGATGGCGCGGGCCAGCGGGCCGGTGAGATCGAACTGGATGCGTGCGCCCTCGGGCGCCTTGGCCAGCTTGCCCACCACGTAACCCATCGTCGCGGCGATCTCGTCGAGGGCCAGCGACGCCGCGGGGCCGGCGAGCTCGTCATCGGAGGGCGGGCGTCCCAACGCCACGCGAATGTCTTCTTCGTGCATCCAGCAGTCGAACACACGGATCCGCATGAACCGGCCGTAGGAGTCCGGGCCGGTGGGAGTCATCGTCACCGCGTCCCACTCGTCGTCGGACATGTTCGTCAGCGCTGCGCGCCGATCTGTGGTGATCGCCCGGAAGCTTTCCAGCACGTCGGCGTCGGCGTGCGCGCTCAGATGGCGGACCCAGCACTCGTTCATCACGCCGACGTCGTTGCGCACGTGATCCAACACGGAGACGTCGACATCGGGCTGGGGCGCGGCGATGCCGGCAAGGAACGACTCGGTGCCGATCATGTGCGACACCAGGGCCTTAACGTCCCAGCCAGGCAGCGGGCTGGCCGCCCGCCATTGCGTTTCGGAGAGCCCGCCCAACAGCGCGTCGATGTCGTCCCACACCGCGAAGAGACCGGTAAGCACGGTGGATATGTCGAGTTTGGTGACGGGGCGATCGGCCATGCCTCGGATCGTAGGCCGTCAGGCGGACGCAATCATCGCCACGGAGCCCATCGCGAGCACCATGCCGATCCCCTGCAACCGGGTCACCCGTTCACGCAGCACCACCATCGCCAGCACGACCGTCGCGGCCGGATAGAGCGAGATCAGGATGCTGGCCAACGACAGCAGCCAGGTGTGCAGCGCCGCCAGCATGGTGATGTTGGCGAAGATATCGAGCAGCGCGACGGCCACGGCCAATTTGAGCGGCCGTCCGCGCGGCATCACCAGGTTGTCGCTGGTTTTGGCCATCGCGAACACCACCAGGCTGGCCGCCACCCGGGCGAAGACCAGGGGCCAAAGCTTGCACGCATGGGGCGCCTGGTGCAGAAACACCAGGTTCAACCCCATCGCCGAGCCCGCAACCACTGTGAGCCAGGCCACTTTTGGCGTGAAGCGATACGGCGTCCCCTCGGCGGGGGCCTCGCGGCTGACGAGCATCACCGCGCCCAGCGCCAGGACGACGCCCACCAGGGCCGCCTGCCCGGGCCGCTCCCCCAGCGCCATACCCACGGCGACGGGCACCGCGGCGTTGAGCACGGCCGCCAAGGGTGAGACAACCGAAATCGGCCCGGAGCCAAGGGCCGCGAAGAACGCCCACATACCGAACGCCATGCCGATGCCGTATAGGCATCCCCACAGAACGGCGCCGGCGTGAATCGGGCCGCCGACGAAAACGGCCATCACGCCCAGTAGAAGAGTCTCGATCGGGTAGGCGACGAGCATGACGCGCAGCGCGGCCACTCGCCGAGCTGCTACGCCGCCCACAAAGTCGCTGACTCCGTACGTGACGGCAGACAGCTGAGCGTACGCCGCCCCGATCAGGTCATGCCCTTTGCTCGACGTCCCATCTCACGAACCACTTCACGCTGTGCATCGCGCTGCGCCATGTCCTGGCGCTTGTCGTAAGCCCTTTTACCGCGCGCAAGGGCAAGTTCGACCTTGACCTTGCCCTCGGAGAAATACAGAGACAACGGCATCAAGGCGAGGTTACCATCTCGTATCTTGCCGACCAGCCTGTCAATTTGTTGCCTATGTAACAACAACTTTCGGTTGCGGCGCGGTTCGTGATTGGTCCAGCTACCGTGCTGATACTCCGGAATGTACAAGTTGCGCAACCAAACTTCGCCGTCGTCGATTGTTGCGAACGCGTCAGCTAACGATGCTTGGCCCTGCCGAAGGCTTTTGACCTCGGTGCCCTGCAAAGACACGCCGGCCTCGAACAACTCGATGATCGAATAGTTATGCCGCGCTTTGCGATTGGTGGCGATGACTTGTTTGCTGCCACCTTTGCCGCCCGCCGCCTTGGCTCGGCCGGAACCCTTGGCCACAGCTACCGCCGTATATAGAGGCGCAAGGTCGCGTACCCCGTCACCGCCGCCATCGACACGCCGAGCAGGAACAGCCACGGCGAGATGTAGAGGATGTCGGCGTAGTCGACCTTGGCGATCAGGTGTGCTTGATAGAACTGGCTCAGCGCGTTGTCCAGGAACAATGCCCGAACCAGCATGAGTCCGACGACCGCGATCGCCACACCGATGGCCGCGGCCAGCATCGCCTCCACCAGGAAGGGCAGCTGGGTGTACCACCGGCTGGCACCCACCAGCCGCATGATCCCGATCTCGGTGCGCCGCGTGTAGGCCGCGACCTGCACCATATTGGCAATCAACAGGATTGCTCCGACGGCCTGCACCAGAGCGACGGCGAACGCGGCGTCGCGCAGGCCGTCCAGGACGGCGAACAGCCGGTCGATGAGGTCCTTCTCGTTGAGGATGCTGCGCACCCCGGGCTGGCCCTGCATCGCGGCATCGAACTCCGCGTGCTGTTCGGGGTTGTTCAGTTTGACGATGAACGACGCCGGAAAGGAGTCCTTGCCCGCCACGTCCTTGAACTCCGGGAACTTCTTGATCGCGTCGTTGTAGGCGTCCTGCCGGTTGACGAACCGCACCGATTTGACGTCTTGCCGCGCATCGATCTTGTCGCGCAGCCCCTTGCAGGGCGCGGAGGCGCACGTGGCGTCGTTGGCCGAGATGTCGTCGGTCAAGAACACCTGCGTCTCGACGCGGTCGAGGTAGATCTCGCGCGAGTTGTCGGCCAGCCGGACGACCAGCAGACCGCCGCCGAACAGGCCGATGGAGATCGCGGTCGTCAGGATCATCGCGGCCGTCATGGTGACGTTGCGACGAAACCCGGTCAGGACCTCGTTGAGTAGGAAACCGAAGCGCACTTAGCGGTCCATCCCGTAGATGCCGCGCTGCTCGTCGCGAATCAGCCTGCCCAGCGACAACTCGACGACGCGCTGGCGCATCGAGTCGACGATGTGGTGATCGTGCGTTGCCATCAACACCGTCGTCCCGGTGCGGTTGATCCGCTCCAACAAATCCATGATGTCCTTACTGGTATCTGGGTCGAGGTTGCCCGTCGGCTCGTCCGCCAGCAGGACCAGCGGCCGGTTGACGAACGCGCGGGCGATCGCCACCCGCTGCTGCTCGCCACCGGACAACTCATGGGGCAACCGATTGGCTTTGCCCGACAGGCCGACCGTTTCCAGCACCTCCGGCACCACCCGGTTGATCGCGTCGGTTCGTTTGCCGATCACTTCGAGCGCGAACGCGACGTTCTCGTAGACCGTCTTTTGCTGCAGCAGGCGGAAGTCCTGGAAAACGCAGCCGATGACCTGGCGCAGCTTCGGGACGTGCCGCCCGCGCAGCTTGTTGACGTGGAACTTCGACACCCGGACGTCGCCGCTGGTCGGGTTCTCCGCGCCGAGCAGCAGCCGCATGAAGGTGGACTTGCCCGACCCCGACGGGCCGATCAGGAAGACGAATTCACCCTTGTCGATCTTGACGTTGACGTCTTCCAGCGCCGGGCGGGCCGACGCTTTGTACTTCTTACTGACATGGTCCAGGGTGATCATCACGGCACGCCAGTGTAGCGGTGAATTTCGCTGGCAGGCGAAGTCAACTGGCCGGTGGGGGCGAAGTCGGCGTCGGCCCGGGCCCCGGCTGCGGTTGCTGTGGCGTCGGGGTGGCGGGGCTTGAGCTGGGCGGGCAGAACGGCGCCGGCAGGATGCACGGCAGCTGCGGCAGCTGGAACGGCGGTGTGGTGGTGGTTG